>JBJDZO010000093.1:0-3767 GCA_051868095.1 Butyricicoccus sp.
GAATGCATTCGAGCAGCGTCATGTATGCCGAATAACGAGTCATCTTTCGATCAAGATGCCGGTCGATCTTCCACCATGTGCCATCCAGCACCTCCAAAAAATTTGTCGGGTTGTTTCCCGGAATGGACAAACCGCGCGCAAATGCCGAATAAATATGATGATGTGCGTTAATAAAAGCCGGAAGAATGATTCCTCCTTTGGCATCGATACGCACAGCATCCGCATAAAATTCGAGCAGCTCATTTGCCTCTCCAACCGCGAGAATCCGATCATCCTCCCATACGACAGCACCATTTGGAATCACATGTCTCTCAGCATCGCGCGTAAGCACCATACCATGATACAGGATGTGTTTCATAGACTCGGCCTCCCTTGTCCTCTCTTTTCTCGCTCTATTGGTCAATTAATCAAATCTTTTTCTTAGTATAACATTTTTATGCATTTTCGTCAACCGAATCCTCATTATACATTTTTATTTTATCTATATATAACAAATCAAAATATGTTTTCCGTATAATTTTACGATGTAAAAACGCCGGACAGCCCTGCAACCGCAGACCATCCGGCGTTTTCTCGAGCATCACTCAATCACTGTACCCGTCTTACCATCGATGCCGTCCCGCGCCTTTTCCAGCAGCGTGATCAACGCTCGGCGTCCGGGTGCCGATTCTGCAAACTTGATTGCAGCTTCTACCTTCGGCAACATAGAACCGGGGGCAAAATGGCCCTCTGCACAATATTGACGAGCCTTCTCAGAGGTAATGCGGTCCAACCATTTTTGATTAGGCTTTCCAAAATGGATTGCACATTTTTCCACTGCCGTCAGAATAATCAGCATATCAGCATCCACCTGCTGCGCAATCAGGCACGAGCAAAAATCCTTGTCAATCACTGCACTTGCGCCGCGCAGATGACTGCCCTCACGAACGACCGGAATACCGCCGCCACCGCCCGCGATGACAACCTGTCCAGCATTGAATAAGGCGCGCACAGTGTCAATCTCAACAATGTCGCGCGGTTTTGGACTGGCCACCACGCGGCGCCAGCCGCGGCCTGCATCCTCCATCATTACATAACCCTTTTCCTTCTGAAGCTTTTTGGCTTCCTCCTCGCTCATAAAGCGTCCAATTGGCTTGGTCGGAGTCTGAAATGCCGGGTCGCCGGGATCTACAACAACCTGTGTGATCACGGTCGCGCATGGCTTTGGAATGCCGCGGTTCAGCAGTTCTTCACGCAAAGCATTCTGCAAATCGTATCCAATATAACTCTGGCTCATTGCGACGCAGACAGACAGCGGAATAACTGGGAAATCCTGCTCTACTACGTGGGTCAGTTCGTTTACCGCATGATGGATCATGCCGACCTGCGGACCATTGCCGTGCGATACGATGACCTCATGCCCCTCCTGAATAAGGTCTGCAATTGCTTTTGCTGTATATTTGACGGCCACCATCTGTTCGGTCAAGGTATTACCCAGTGCATTGCCGCCAAGGGCAATGACAATTCTCTTTCCCATAGAAAATCTCCTCATAAAATGTACGGAGCGGGGTTGATCCCCCGCTCGTACGGTAATAATCTCATTCCGTCTTCATTTGACGCTCTGCTGCGCGCTCAGCCAGTTTCTCCAGCATCGCCTGCGGATCCTTGCACTTGGCAAGGAAGATCATTGCAGCAATGATGTACGGCTTGAAGGAAGCTTCCTTATAAAGCGGTACACGATAACGGTCGAATACCGATGCCTCAACTTCGCCGTCCCTGCAGGAAACACCGTTGATGTCCGCCGGCAGACAGTGCAGGTACAGCGCCTTACCATCATGGGTTTTGGCCATCATTTCTTCCGTGCAGCACCAGTCCTTATGCTCGGCATTCTGCGCGAGCAGTTCCTTCTCCAGCACCTTGATGCCTTCGGAATCGCCCTCGGCGTACAGGTTGGTGCGCTTCTCCATCGCTGCGAACGGTGCCCAGCTCTTCGGATAAACGATATCCGCATCCTGGAATGCTTCTTCCATAGAGTTGGTCTTGGTGAAGGTACCGCCGGTCGCCGCAGCATTCTTCTTTGCAACCGCTTCCACCTCAGGCATCACTTCATATCCTTCCGGATGTGCCAGAACAACGTCCATGCCGAAACGAGTAAACAGGCCGATCACGCCCTGCGGAACGGAAAGCGGCTTGCCATACGACGGAGAGTATGCCCAAGTCATAGCAACCTTCTTGCCCTTCAGGTTCTCAACGCCGCCAAAATGGTGGATGATGTGCAGCATGTCCGCCATGCACTGGGTCGGATGGTCGATATCGCATTGCAGATTCACCAGGGTCGGTTTCTGCTCCAGAACACCGTCCTGATAGCCTTCGGTTACTGCGTCAACGACATTGTGCATATAGGTATTGCCTTTACCGATATACATGTCATCACGAATACCGATGACGTCCGCCATAAAGGAGATCATGTTTGCAGTCTCACGAACGGTTTCACCGTGTGCAATCTGGCTCTTACCCTCGTCCAGATCCTGCACTTCCAGACCCAGCAGGTTGCAGGCGGAAGCAAAAGAGAAGCGGGTGCGGGTAGAGTTGTCGCGGAACAGGCTGATGCCTAGACCGGACTCAAAGATCTTGGTCGAGATGTTGTTTTCACGCATGTAGCGCAGTGCGTCCGCAACCGTGAAAACAGCTTCGATTTCGTCGTCGGTCTTCTCCCAGGTCAGAAAGAAGTTGCCCTCATACATTTCCTTGAAGTTCAATGCGTTCAGTTTGTCGATATATGCCTGCAGTTTTGCGTCCATGATCATTCTCCTTTTATCATTATGATGGTTTGATTACTTGATATCGTTGTCCGTCAGAGTTGCGCGGAACTGCGCAACATCTGAGCTCTTATTTTCTTCCTTATAGAGGCTCGGAACTGCTGCGTACAGAGCAGCGCAGGTAACCAGATCCTGCTTCCAGGTGATCTCGTTCGGGGCATGTGCCTGACTTTCCGCACCCGGACCAAAACCGACGCACGGGATGCCATAACGGCCCTGGATGGAAACGCAGTTGGTCGAGAAGGTCCACTTATCGATCAGTGGACGGTTGCGCAGATGCATTGCACTCTCCGCGCCGATACGCTTCTCACCGAACAGTGCATGATGTGCATCGACCAGCGCCTGTACATGTGCCGCATTTTCCTTGTTGATCCAGGTCGGGAAATAGCACTCGGTCTCATAGACTTCGCCAGTCCACGACGGACGATCGTACATATACATGGAAACGGTAACGTCATCGCCATACTTCTTGACGTTCGGCAGATCACGGATTTCCTGCAGACAGGAATCCCAAGTCTCGCCCGCGGTCATACGGCGGTCAATCGAGATGGAGCAGGAGTCTGCAACCGCGCAGCGGCTCGGGGAAGTATAGAAAATCTGCGACGTCGTGCAGGTGCCGCGGCCAAGGAAGCGTGCGTCTTCGTAATGCTCCGGGTTATACTTAGGATCGAGCATCTTAACCAGTCCCTTGATCTCCACGCTGTCATCTGCGGGATTCTCGTTGAGGGCACGAACATCCTGCAGAATGTCCGCCATTTTGTAAATTGCGTTGTCACCACGCTCCGGAGCCGAACCATGGCAGGAAACACCCTTGACATCTACGCGGATTTCCATACGACCGCGATGGCCGCGATAAATGCCGCCGTCGGTCGGCTCGGTGGAAATTACGAATTCCGGAACAATCTTGCTCTTGTTGTAGATGTACTGCCAGCACATGCCGTCGCAGTCCTCTTCCTGAACCGAGCCAAC
>JBJDZO010000094.1:0-3765 GCA_051868095.1 Butyricicoccus sp.
CGGATACGCTGACCCATCGCGACTATCTGGGCGCACTGATGGGGCTGCAGATCAAGCGGGAGCATATCGGGGACATTCTGGTGAGCGACGCGGGCGCGGAGATTCTGGTGCTGCGGGACATGGCGGATTTCGTGCAGATGCACTTTGCACAGGCTGGCCGCAAACGGGTGAGCACCAGCCGGGTGCCGCTCGCGGACATCCGCATCCCGGAGGTACACGAGACCGAGGGAGAAGGCTCAGTCGCTTCGCTGCGGCTGGACAGCCTGATTGCGCTGATCTTCTCGCTGCCCCGCGGCGATGCACAGACGTATATCACAAAAGGACTGGTGTTTGTCAATCAGCAGCCCTGTCTGAAACCCGGTCGGGACATTGATGTGGGCGACCGCATCACCGTGCGCGGCAAGGGCCGGGCGCGCATTTTGTCGCTTGGTGGAACCAGCCGCAAAGGGCGGCAGTTTGTCCGCTATGCACGGTCATAATGTTTGAAAAGCAGTGTACAATAGGTTCACAAAATGGTATAATGATACAAAGCGGCGGGGACGCCGCCGGAGAACAAATCCCCGGAAACAACATGAGGTGAAGCACTTTGAAAAAACGATTTTTAGCGGTCCTGCTGGCGGCATCGCTTGCGCTTGGTGCGCAGCCGTTCGCGCTGGCGGCAAACGATATCTCTGGCCATTGGGCTGAGAAATACATTACTTATCTGAATCAGGAGGGCGTCATCAATCCGAGCGCCACCACAGGCGATTACACGCCGGGCGCGAAGGTTACCCGTGCTGAGTTCATGCGTTACATCAACCGCGCGTTCCACTTCACCGAGACCACGGACATTTCCTATTCCGATGTGACAGCGAACGACTGGTACTATGAAACCATTCAGATCGCCACCAAGTACGGCTATATCGCAGGCGTGGGCAACAATAAGATGGATCCGAACGGCTACGTGACCCGTGAGCAGGCCGCGACCATTATCGGCCGTTTGTACAAGACTACCACGGCGGACGCGGTCAAGCCCAGCCAGCTCACCTTTACGGATAAGGGCAATATCAGCGACTGGAGTGCGGGCTACATCTATGAAGCCGTGCAGAAGGGGTATATCGTCGGCTATCCGGACGGTACCTTCCTGCCCGGGAACACGGTCACCCGTGCCGAGGTTTCGCGCATCCTGTATTCGTATCTGGGCAACGCGCTGAGCACGGACGACAAGAGCTACACCGGCGCGGACTTCCGCAGCGACGTGGAAAATGTCACGATTTCCGAGAGATGCACGCTGTCGAACGCCGAAGTCGGCGGCGACCTGTACATCACCGAGGGTCTCGGTTCCGATCGCGTTACGCTGTCGAATGTGGTTGTGGACGGCACGCTGATCATTGCGGGCGGCGACGTCACGCTGGAAAATGTGGATGCGCCGAATGTCATCATTGGTTCGTCGATGAACCGTCTGGTGCAGGTGACTGCGACCGGCAACACCAATCTGGCACAGACCGAGGTGCAATCGACTGCGTCTCTGGCCGAGACTGCGCTGAACATTTCGGCGGGCGGCTTCAACGACCTGATGCTGAACGGCAGCGAATCCACCACCCTGACTCTGGACGCCGATGTCTGGGAACTGAATATGGAAAGCAAGTCGGCGCTTTCGCTGTCGAGTAATGCGAGTGTCATTACGCTGAATATGGAAGCTGGCGGCAATGTCACCGGCTACGGCACCATCGGTTCGGTCAACATCAGCGCGAACGGCGCGAACATCAGCATCGAGCCGGGCGCGTACAACCTTGCGAGCGGCGTCACCGCTACCATCAACGGTAAGACCGTCAAATCGGAGACTTCGGTCGTGCTGACCCCAGGCTCGTTTGAGTTTGATATTGCAAATGTATCCAAGATGGATAACTCCTATGATTTCAAGTTCGATATGGACCCGAATACGCTCGACCGTGTCACCTTTGAGGGCAAATCGCTGTCCGACGGCACCGATTACCGCGCCATTACGAACGGCTTCCGCCTGTATCGCACCTTCCTCAGTACGATCAGCACCGAAGGCACTTACAGCGTTGAGCTGACCTTCAACGATGACAGCAAGGCACGTCTGGTGCTCGAGGTCACCGACTCGTCTAAGAATGCGCTCGCGCCGACCGATGCGGTGTTTGACAAATACACCGGCTCGGCACAGAACGATGACCTCACCTTTACTTTGACCGCCGCGACCGGCACCCAGCTTTCGGGCGTTAAGATTTCGGGCACCACCCTGACCCGCGGCGACGATTACACCTACAATGCTTCGACCGGCAAGCTGTCCATTAAGCGCGAGGTACTGCAGAGCCGCGGCGTTGGTACATCCACCATCACCTTTATGATGAGCGCGGGCAATAACCTGACCGCGGAACTGACCATTCAGGATTCCACACCGGTCAATAAACTGTCATCGACCGAGGTGGACTTTGATGCCAACACCGCAAGCTCGGATTATGAAGATCTGAGCGTCAAGCTGACCGCCGTGGACAGCGCCGTGCTGAAGAGCATCGTTGCCGTCGGCGCGAACAAGACGCTCGAAAAGGACTGGCAGTACACCATGGATTCGGACGGCACCGTGCGCATCAGCCGCTCGGCCGTGGCGTCGCTCGCCACCGATGGACGGCAGTACATCGATCTGCGGTTCTCCATGAGTTCGGGCGTCAGCCCGGTGCTGCGCGTCAACTTCGTGACCACCTATCAGGTAAAGGTGACTGTGACCGATACCGACGGTGCGGCTGTACGTGACGCGACGGTTACCATCAAGCCGGACACCACGGTGTCCGACAGCGAATCGTTCACGCAGGAGCAGGAGAAACTGAGCGATACCTCGGGCGTTGCGAACTTCTTCGTCAAGAAGGGCACGTATATCGTCACCATTCAGGGCAGCCGCTTCCAAGGGGAGACCAAGACCGTGCGTGTCGGCGCCAGCGGACAGAAGGTGACCTTTGAGGTCGGTATTCAGGAAGAGGTTTCGATTACCGTCACCGACAGTTCGGGCGCCAAGATCAGCGGCGCGACCGTGACCTTTGGTACCCAGACCCAGACCACGGGCGCGGATGGCACAGTGACGTTCACCGCGGAGCGCGGCGATTATCCGCTGACCGTTATCGCTTCGGGCTACAAAACCTACACCGAGACCTATAAGGTATCCAATTCCATCCCCAAGCGCGTACAGCTGTCGCGCTAAACAGAATAGGAAAACCGCCTCTGCATGCCAGCGGCGGTTTTTTTGCGCAGAAAAGCCGCCCCCGAAGGAGCGGCTCTTTTTATCGGATTTACAGGAAATACTTGACGCCGTTTTCGAAGATCGGCTGATACTTTTCGCCGTAGATGTTGCGGCCCACATACGGGCTGTAACGCTCGGTATGGCCCATCTTGCCGAGAACACGACCGTCCGGGGAGGTAATACCCTCAATCGCGCACATGGAGCCGTTCGGGTTCCACGCGATGTCCATCGACGGATTGCCCGCCAGATCGGTGTACTGGAACGCCACCTGACCGTTTGCAATCAGCTCGTCAATGACGTGCTGCGGAGCAACGAAGCGGCCTTCGCCGTGGGAGATGGCGATGGAGTGCAGGTCGCCGACCTCACAGGAGGACAGCCACGGGCTCTTGACCGACGCCACGCGGGTGGTCACATAGCTCGACTGATGGCGGCCGATGAGGTTGAAGGTCAGGGTCGGGTCTTCCGCCGTCATCTCGTCGCGGATCTCGCCGTAGGGCACCAGACCCAGCTTGATGAGCGCCTGGAAGCCG
>JBJDZO010000095.1:0-3729 GCA_051868095.1 Butyricicoccus sp.
CGATATCGAGCATTTCCAGGATATATTCGCTCATATGATGCTGCTCACCCCTTCTATTCTGTCTAGGATGCAGAGAAGGGACATCGGAATGTCCCTTCTCTTACAATCGCGGGTTACTGAGTTTTATTGGGTTGGATTACTGATAATCCGCTACGTTCTCCGGGTATACAGGCTCGAACGGAACCCATACCAGACGGCCGCTCTCGTCGGTCTCATAGTCGGTATTCGCGTTGATCGGGTCGCCGTTGCACATATTAACCGCTGCCATAACAGCGCCGTAACCCTGGCCAATCGGGTTCTGGAATACGCTCATTGCCATCTCGCCGTTTGCAACAGCCTCTACGCCGTCAACGGTCGCGTCGATGCCGACAACCGGCTTGGTGGCCGGGTCGATGCCCTTGGCCTTCATTGCCTCGATAACGCCCAGTGCCATTGCGTCGTTGTTGCAGATGACGCAGTCATACTCAATGGTGTCAACCAGCGGGGAAATCTGGTCCATCGCGGTTGCACGGTCGTACTCACCTACGAGGTCAGCCGTTGCCGGAGTCGCGTTGATGCCGTTGTCTGCCAGTGCCTTCAGGGCGCTTTCGGTACGCTTCTCGGTGTAGATCAGGCCGAGGGTGCCGCGCATCATGATGTACTTGATATCGGTCTTGCCCTGCTCCTTGAACATCTTGGCCAGATACTCGCCCTGATAGTAACCGGAAGTATCCTCGTTCGACCATACGCCGCAAGCGTTCTCATCGAACTGGGAGTAAGCTTCCTCCGGAACCGAGCGGTTTACGAATACAACCTTCATATCGCCGGCTGCATCGATGCACTGCTGTGCGGTCTCGGTGTCTACGATGTTAACCAGAACAGCGTCCTCACCGTTGTTGCGTGCGGTCTCGATGTACTGGAGCATCTTGCCGGTGTCGTTCTGGGCGTCCTGCGTGGTCAGGTTTACGCCAGCTTCTGCCGCAGCCTTTTTGCAGCCGCTTTCCAGCGTGCTGAGGAACTCATCGCGCAGGGACATGATCAGGGTCATGTTCAGTGCGCCATCGCTCGAGCCGCCGGAAGCCGCCGGAGCCGAACCGGAGCCGGAAGCCGCGCCGCCCGAGGACGAACCGCCGCCACAGCCAGCCAGCATCGTTACGCTCAGTGCTGCCGCAGTCAGTGCTGCCAGAAGTCTTCTTGTTTTCATGTCTTCTACCTCTCTTCTCAAAGTTTCTATTTCTCATGCATACTGCATGCAGAGACAAAATCATTCGCGTCCGGGCCTCTCTCTGCGCGCGGCGCGCAAACCGGAACGCCTGCTTTTCTTCCATTCGTCTCCCTCAGGCTGCGGCCAAGCTTTCACCGGGCGGCACGGTTCCCCGTCCCCCGGGAAAAGCCTGACCGCGTACCCGAAAGATGAAGAAGAAAGAGCGAAACCAAAGTGCAAGATTAAATAATAATTTTGGAACACGGATTTTTGCGTTTGATAGTCTCTTCACAATCCTGCGCTGTTCGTGTCCAATCCTGTGGTAAATCTTTCGATTCCCTGTCGTGTTTTTAGAATATCACATTGTTTCGCAGTTTGCAAACAAAACAATAAATACATTTTGTGTTTTTTGTGCAATTTTTATAATATATTTTGCCCTAAAATCCAAACCTCTCTTTTGGCAGACTGCACAATTTTTTGTAATGACTCTCACTTTTTTCGAAAAAACATTTCGTAAAATTGATGTTTTCGACGATGTAAAGCTAATTTTTCTAAGAAAATCGAAAAGCAAGATTAGAAAATGAATCTCATTTTTCGAAACGCAAGTTCAAGATTTCTTATTGCCTTTTTACCGAACAAATGATATGATACAAATGTGAGAATCAAGGAGGTGTGTGCCTTGCGTGTCAGCGGAACGGAGCCCGGCGTTATGACCGGGTCCGAATACTTTTTTCACGAAATTTCAGAAACCACTCTGCTGCTTCATTATTACCTTGCGATGTGCGGCCACTATTACTGCGAAACCGGCTACCGCGTGCGTGGTGAGCAGGTGGACCGCATCCTCTGCATGTACGTCGAACAGGGCGAAATCTGTGTCGATTACCGGGGCAAACACTATTCTGCGCCGTCCGGCAGTGTGATTCTGGTGGACCGCAACGAACCGCATCATTACTACGTTGAGCACTATGCGGAGTTCTACTGGATGCACATTGGCGGCAGCAATACCTCCGAGCTGTGCAGCTACCTGCTCCAGCAGTGCGGCCCGGTCTTTCAGGTCAGCGGCTGCGGACGGATCAGCGCCATCATGCGTGCTATCCTTAGCCAGTTCAAATGCAACAAAACACCAGTTGCATCCGAGCTTTCCTATGAAATCCACGAGATACTTTGCCGGTTAATGCCCGATGCCGCCGAGCCGCAGAGCGAGGGAAACAACGCCGTGCAGCGGGCTGTGACCTTCATCCGAAGCAATCTGACCAGCCGCAGTCTCAACCTTTCGGCCATCGCGGAATCGGTCGGACTGAGCACCTCATACCTTATTCGGTTGTTCCAGCGTGAGCTGTCCTGCACCCCGCATGAGTACATTATTCAACTGCGCATGGAGCACGCCAAATACCTGCTCAAAACGACCTCCATGCCGGTCAAGAAAATCGCGGAGGAAAGCGGCTACGGCAGTTCCTCCAGCTTTGTCAGCGCCTTCACCGAAAAGGTCGGCATTTCCCCGCAGCAATACCGCGAGCTTCCGCTCGGATAAGAAAACCTTCCCGTTTCTGGGAAGGTTTTTTCTATTTATGATTCCTCCACGATTGTTTCGAAAAATTACCCTTTTTTTCTCTGCCCTTACGAAGAGTTTTTCCTTTTTGCTATCCATCCAATTTTTTGGAAGCTATTTTTTCAAAACACTATATTGAAAAAAACATGCTTTTCCAAGGTATCTTGTGCAATCCCCTCAAAATCGGAGGCGGTTTTTGTGCAAAAAGGCATTATGAAAACTGTCCAATTTTGCCTTTTTTGCTTTGTGTACCTTAGTTGCATTTCACGAAATTTCATGATAGGATAAGCACATCGCGAGAGGGCGGGAATCCCTCTTCATGAAAATGGAAAGGAACCGTGAATGATATGAAACTCGACGAATTTGTAGGTGCAAACCGCATCGATCAGGGTCAGGGCGGCAATCTGATGGTCCATGGCTGGCCGATTGAGCAGTGCGTGGTCTCGGATCACGACAAGGAAATCCTGCGGGGGCTGGGCCGCCGCCTGAAGGAACTGGCCGAGCGCGATTATGAACAGGAAAAGAAAGCGCTCTGGATCGCGCACAACGGCCTGAAAACCGAACAGCCGGTCATCTTTATTGACTGCGAAAACGGCTGGAATGAAATCTTCCCGTGGAATGAAGCCATTCAGTGTGAAGGCGAGATGGCGCAGGACTGGGAAATGTGGCTGCGCAAGGAAATCTACTGGGCCGACACCATGAAGGATGATAAGGTTGTTGAAGCCAAGCTGTACATCCCCTACCATGCGGTGGATACCGGCTGGGGCATTGAGGAAGAGCGCGTCGGTGACCCGACCAAGGGCGAAGCCTACGTCTGGAAATCTCCGTTTGCCGATCTGGAGGAAGAGTTCGAAGAACTGAACCTGTCCGAATACATCAAGACTCCGGAAATCCATGTGGACTGGGAAGCCTCGAACAAGGCGTTTGCGCTGGCCGAAGAAGTCTTTGACGGCATTCTTACCGTCGAGTTCCGCCACAAGTGGTGGTGGTCGCCCAA
>JBJDZO010000096.1:0-3728 GCA_051868095.1 Butyricicoccus sp.
TGGTAGACGGTGAGGACGGCTGGTTCCTGCGTATGGACGGCGTAACCCATTACGGCTGCGACCCGGTTTACGAACGCATCTGCACCGAGCCGAGTGAGCCGCTTTGCTTCTTCAATATTCAGGGTATGGTCGGCGCGACCAGCCTGATTTGGGAGCACACCCTCGATTCCAACGGCAAGCCCTGCCCGAACCCGCGTGCTATCGTACCGCGTGCGATGGTTCCGCATATTGTGACCGACCCGGTAGAGGTGGATATCCGCTCCTTCGGTACCCGTATGCCCCCCTCTACCCGCGAGAACCCGAACTACGGTATCATGGGTATGCTGCACTTTATCCCGCCGGCACTCGCCTGGCTGTGGCGTTTGGTTGCGCCGCGCGGCTTTAAGAACCCGTCCATCGTGGGCGGCGGCGAGCTGAAGAGTGAGGGCGTTGGCTCTTATTGGCCGTTTGCAACCGGTCTGCGCGTCAAGCAGGCCAACCTGCTGCTCAAGCAGATCATCGAGAATCCGAACACCCGCTACGTACTGATCCCGAACCAGCACATCGGCGTTTATCGCGTCGGCTTTGCGGCAGAATGGATCAGCCGTGAATGGCTGTGCCGCCACATCGGCCATGTCCGTAAGGATAAGGTTGTACCGGCTCGCTGCCCACTGCTCGGTTACGCGATGAAGGAAATGACCATCGATGGTCAGTCTATCCGTTCCAAGTTCCTGCGCACCGAGACGCAGGACCGTATGGGCGAGGACGGTTACGATGCAGGCGCAAAGATTCTGACCGACTTCTTTGCTAAGGAGCTGGAGAAGTTCTACACCGATGAACTCGATCCGCTCGGCAAGGAGATCATCGACTGCTTCCGCAACGGCGGCACGATCGAAGACTACTGCGCAATTACCCCGATCAATCTCTGATGAAATATCAACTCCCCTGTGCCGCGGCACAGGGGAGTTTTTTATGGATAAACGGCATGGAAAAAGACCGGATGCAAACGCATCCGGTCTTTTGTTATCGGTATTGTTCGGCCCAGACGGCCTTTTCAGCCGCAAGGGAAGCGGGCACATCCAGCACGCGCTGGTTGGCACTGCCGCGGAATTTCAGCTCAATGCTCTTTTCTGCCAGCACAAAACGGCCATCCACCAACAGGTCGAGCTGCTCCAGCAGGGCGCGGACAAAGGGGTCATCCAGCTCCAAAAGCTGCTCGAAGGTGTAGCCCGTGTAGGCCATAATATGCTTGCCATGCGCTTTGAGCGCCGCCGCCAGCCCGGCCAGCGCTTCCGCCTGACAGAACGGCTCGCCGCCCGACAGGGTTACGCCTTGGAGATACGGCTTTTTGTCCAGCTCCGCAAGAATATCCTCGGGCGCGGCCTCCGTTCCAACGCCAAAGGCATGGGTCTGCGGATTGTGGCAGCCCTCACAGTGATGCGGGCAGCCCTGCACAAAGATCGTATACCGGATGCCGGGACCATCCACGATGGATTCCGGGACGATGCCGGCCAGCTCGAGGGTTTTCATCAGGCACTGCGGCTGTCGGTCAGGGAGCAGCAGGAGGATGCGTCATGCTTGACACGGTCATGCTCTTCTGCGCGTTTGCCATTGTTGAAACGGTCGAGCGTGCCGACCAGATAACCGGTAATGCGGCGGATGCGCTCAAATCCAACGCCCTCACCGACGACTTCGACGCCATTGACTTCGGTAACTTTAAACTGTTTTGCCATGGTAATACTCCCTTTCCATTGTGTCGCGTGGATAAAATTCGTTTAACCCAGCGGGTTGGGCGTGCGGTCGGCTTCCTCCGCCGGATCGCCATGATAGCCCACCGTGGTACTGTTGAGATGCTTATACAGGCCAAGCTTGCGCAGCTTGGCAAGCGGCACGCCTTCGCCTTCGCGGCGGCCGCAGCGCGGGCAGGTATCGCCGATAATGCCCGTATAGCCGCAGACCGGGTCACGGTCAATCGGATGGTTGATCGCGCCGTAGCCGATGCCGGCTTCCTTCATGTAGCGAACCACCTGCTCGAACGCTTCGAGGTTCTGCGTCGGGTCGCCGTCCAGCTCAATGTAGCTGATGTGACCGCCGTTGGTCAGATCGTGATAGGGCGCTTCGCGGCGAATCTTCTCGAACGCGCTGATCGGGAAATAGACCGGCACGTGGAACGAGTTGGTGTAATAGTCGCGGTCGGTCACGCCTTCGATTAGGCCGTAACGCTCGCGGTCGATCTTGACGAAGCGGCCGGACAGACCCTCTGCCGGGGTGGCGATGAGCGAGAAATTCAGATTATACTGCTGTGCCGCCTGATCCATGCGCTTGCGCATGTGGCTGACAATTTCCAGACCGAGGTTCTGCGCTTCTTCGCTTTCGCCATGATGCACGCCGATCAGCGCCTTGAGGCATTCGGCAAGACCGATGAAGCCGCAGGTCAGGGTGCCGTGCTTCAGCACCTCGCCGACCTCATCATCTGGGTCGAGCTTTTCCGAGTCGATCCAGACGCCTTCGCCCATCAGGAACGGATAGTTGCGCACCTTCTTCTGACATTGGATCTTGAAACGCGCCAGAAGCTGGTCAATGACCAGGTCGATCTTGCGGTCGAGGTCTTCAAAGAAGAAATCAATATCGCCGTGCGACCGGAGCGCGATGCGCGGCAGGTTGATCGAAGTAAAGGACAGGTTGCCGCGGCCATTGACGATTTCCCGGGCGGGGTCGTAAACGTTGCCGATGACGCGGGTGCGGCAGCCCATGTAGGCGCACTCGGTTTCCGGGTGGCCGGGACGGTAATACTTGAGGTTATAGGGCGCGTCGAGGAAGGAGAAGTTCGGGAACATCCGCTTGGCCGACACGCGCATGGCAAGCTGGAACAGATCGTAGTTCGGCTCGCCGGGGTTGAAGTTCACGCCATCCTTGACCTTGAAGATGTGGATGGGGAAAATCGAGGTTTCGCCGTTGCCGAGACCGGCTTCGGTCGCCAGCAGCAGGCACTCCATCACCAGACGGCCCTCCGCCGAGGTATCGGTGCCGTAGTTGAGCGACGAGAACGGAATCTGTGCGCCCGCGCGGGAATGCATGGTGTTGAGATTGTGCACCAGCGCTTCCATCGCCTGATAGGTCGAGCGGCGGGTTTCCTTGACCGCGTACTTGCGGACAAAGCGCATAATCTTGCCGACAAGGGTTTCTTCCACCTGCTCAAGCAAAGCGGCGCGTACCGCCTCGTCAAAGCCATTATCGCCCGCGAAGCAGGCCCATTTGCCGGTTTCCTTTTCGCAGCGGCTGATGATCGCCTTGCTCATCAGCTCGCCGTCCTCCTGCTCGAGGTAAATTTCGAGCGCCTTGGTGAGGTTATCGGTAAAGGCGCGGCGGAAGGTCTTTTTCACGCCCGGCGCCATCGAATAGTCAAAGTTCGGGACGCTCTGGCCGCCGTGCTGATCGTTCTGGTTGGACTGGATGGCGATGCAGGCGAGCGCCGAATACGAGCGGATGTCGTTCGGCTCGCGCAGGAAGCCGTGTCCGGTCGAGAAACCGTCCCGGAACAGCTTGAGCAGATCGATCTGGCAGCAGGTGGTGGTCAGCGTCAGAAAATCGAGGTCATGGATGTGGATATCACCCTCGCGGTGCGCCTTGGAATGCTCCGGGTCGAGAATAAACATCTCATAAAACTGCTTGGAGCCTTCGGAGCCATACTTGAGCATGGTGCCCATGGCGGTGTCGCCGTCAATGTTGGCGTTCTCGCGCTTGACGTC
>JBJDZO010000097.1:0-3718 GCA_051868095.1 Butyricicoccus sp.
CGATGTCGAAAGAGTGTGGAGAAGCGGGTTTCTGCGACTATCGTCCTCACGTACCTCGGTGTGGCGAGAATGCTGCGCATCAAAGATATCGTTGAAGCCGCGGAACAGATTTTCCTTGGGTGCGAGCACCTTATGCGCGAAAACGCCGCTCATCTTCTCGGACAACTCATATTTCGGAATGCCGTAATGATAATAGAGACCAGCCTGTGCGCCCCAGCAGATATGCAGGGTGGAGTGCACATGGGTCTTGGTCCACTCCATAATTTCGCAGATTTCCTTCCAATAGTCAACCTCTTCGAACTCCATCAGTTCGACCGGTGCGCCGGTGATGATGAAACCGTCGTATTTTTTGTCGCGGATTTCGTCAAAGGTGCGATAGAAAGTGAGCAGATGATCCTCGGGTGTATGGGAGGACTTGTAAGTCTCGGTCTGAATGAGATCGATCTCAATCTGCAGCGGCGTGTTGGACAGACAACGCAGAATCTGGGTTTCGGTCACGATTTTAAGCGGCATGAGGTTGAGCAGGCCGATGCGCAGCGGACGGATGTCCTGCGTCAGCGCGCGGTGCTCGGTCATGACAAATATATTTTCGCTTTCCAGCACAGCGCGTGCCGGAAGGCTGTCAGCAATTTTAATCGGCATAAAAACAAGCTCCTTGTAATTTCCTACCCATTATTATACCAAATTGTACACGGTGCGACAAGAGGCAATCGGCAGCTGAGGAAATTTACAATGCATAGCGCGCAGGAGAGTGCTATAATAAAGAAAAACAGAAAGCAGGCGAAACAAAATGTGGTTTATCCTTGCGCTTTTGTCGGCTGTATTTGCGGCGCTGACGTCGATTTTGGCCAAAGTCGGAATCGATGGTGTCAATTCCAATCTCGCCACCGCCATCCGGACGGTTGTTGTGGTTGTCATGGCGTGGGCGATGGTATTCCTGACACATACACAGGGCGGATTACCGGCTATTAGTCGGAAAAGTTGGCTGTTTCTGATCCTGTCCGGATTGGCAACCGGCGCATCGTGGCTGTGCTACTACAAAGCGCTTCAGCTCGGCGAGGCCTCCCGGGTTGTGCCGGTCGATAAATTCAGCATTGTGATCACAATTGTGCTGGCCGCGGTCTTTCTGCACGAGCAGATCACCACAAAATCCATTCTCGGTGTGCTCTGCATCACCGTGGGAACGCTCCTTATGATCCTATGACAGAAAAAAACGGCGCAGACGGTTGTCTGCGCCGCGTTTGTTCATTCGCCTTTGAATGCATCCTTAACCTTATCCCAGAAGCTCTTGCGCTGCTGCTGGTTTTCGTCAGTCGTCAGTTTTTCAAACTCACGAAGCAGTTCCTTCTGTTTGCCGGTGAGGTTTTTCGGAATTTCGACGTTGATGCGTACATACTGGTCACCGCGTCCGCGGCCGTTGACGTTCTGAATACCCTTGCCGCGCATGCGGAATACGGTACCCGGCTGGGTGCCTTCGGGCATCGTATACTCGATTTTGCCGTCAATGGTCGGTACCTGAAGCGTATCGCCGAGCGCTGCCTGTGCGAAAGAAACCGGCATATCACAGATCACATCCGAGCCTTCACGGGTGAAGATCGGGTGCGGACGGATGGAAATCGTAACAATCACATCGCCAGCCGGGCCGCCGTTTGCGCCTGCGCCGCCCTGACCGCGCAGCTGAATCGACTGTCCGTCATCGATGCCGGCCGGAATGCTGACCTTCAGCGTACGCGATTTCTGCACACGGCCTGCGCCGCCGCATTTGCTGCACGGCTTTTTGATAATCTTACCGGTACCGCGGCAGTTCGGACAGGCCGTCTGGGTCTGGAACATGCCGAGCGGGGTGCGCTGGGTCTGGGTCACGCTGCCCGAACCGCGGCAGTTGGAACAGGTCTCAGCCGAAGTACCCTTGGCCGCGCCGGTACCGCCGCATTCGTCACAGGATTCGGTGCGCTCAATCGTGATTTCCTTGTCACAGCCGAACGCCGCTTCTTCGAACGAAAGCATGACGCGCTTCTGGATGGTCTGGCCGCGCTGCGGCGCATTGCGGCGCGAACGCGAGGATGACGAACTGCCAAAGCCGCCGCCGAAAAACGAGCCGAAAATATCGCCAAGGTCGCCCATATCGAAGCCGCCGAAACCGCCGCCAAAACCGCCCTGACCGGCGCCATAGTTCGGGTCGACGCCCGCGAAGCCAAACTGATCGTATTTGGCGCGCTTATCCTTGTCGGAGAGCACTTCATACGCCTCGTTGACCTCTTTGAACTTGTCTTCTGCTTCTGGATTATCCTTGTTTAGATCGGGGTGATATTTTTTGGCGAGTTTGCGGTGCGCTTTCTTGATCTCGTCGTCCGATGCGCCCTTTTGTACGCCAAGCACCTCGTAATAGTCTCTTTTGTCTGCCATATCATCAGTCCTCTGGACATAGGGATAGGCGCGCCGGGGCGCGCCTTCTGTGTGAAGAATTAGAAGATAGGAGTTAGGAGATAGGAGTTGTGGTATCGCGCTTCGCGCGATTTTTAAATTGCTGCACGGTATGCGGCACCGAAACTCCTCGCTCCTCACTCCTCACTCCTCACTCCTAACTTTTATTTATCGTCGTCCTTGACCTCGGTGAAGTCAGCGTCTACAAAGTCGCCCTGCGGACCGGACTGCTGTGCGCCGCCCTGGAAGCCCTGGCCGCCCATG
This sequence comes from Butyricicoccus sp., assembly GCA_051868095.1. Classification (GTDB taxonomy): domain Bacteria; phylum Bacillota; class Clostridia; order Oscillospirales; family Butyricicoccaceae; genus Butyricicoccus_B. The sequence continues at coordinate 2,689 of JBJDZO010000097.1, forward strand.
TTCGGGTCGCCCTGCGGAGCCTGCTGCGCGTAAACCTTCTGCGCGATTTCACCGAACTTCTTGGACAGGCCGTCGGCCGCCATCTTGATCATTTCGGAGTCCGTGCCCTTGAGCGCTTCCTTCACCTTGGTGATCTCGGCTTCAATCGCGCTCTTTTCGCCGGCGTCGATCTTGTCGCCCAGCTCGTTCAGTGCCTTCTCGGACTGGAATACCAGCTGCTCGGCGTTATTGCGAACGTCAACTTCTTCCTTACGCTTCTTGTCCTCGGCTGCGAACTGCTCTGCTTCACGCATTGCCTTGTCGATTTCTTCCTGGCTGAGGTTGGTGGAAGCGGTGATGGTAATCTTCTGTTCCTTGCCGGTGCCCAGATCCTTTGCGGATACGTTTACGATGCCGTTTGCGTCGATGTCGAAGGTAACTTCGATCTGCGGTACGCCGCGCGGAGCCGGAGCAATGCCATCGAGGTTGAAACGGCCGAGGGTCTTGTTGCCGGCAGCCATTTCACGCTCGCCCTGCAGAACATGGATTTCAACCGAAGGCTGATTATCAGCCGCGGTGGAGAAGATTTGGCTCTTCTTGGTCGGGATGGTGGTGTTGCGCTCGATCAGCTTGGTGCAAACGCCGCCGAGGGTCTCGATACCGAGGGACAGCGGGGTAACGTCGAGCAGCAGAACGTCCTTGACTTCGCCGCCGAGTACGCCGCCCTGAATGGCCGCACCGATTGCAACGCATTCATCCGGGTTGATGCCCTTGAAGCCGTCCTTGCCGGTGATGTTCTTAACTGCGTCCTGAACGGCCGGAATACGGGAAGAACCGCCGACGAGCAGAACCTTTGCGAGGTCGCCCGGCTGCAGGCCAGCGTCGCTCATCGCCTGACGAACCGGACCCATGGTTGCTTCGACGAGATCTGCGGTCAGTTCGTTGAACTTTGCACGGGTCAGGGTGAGCTCAAGGTGCTTCGGGCCGGTTGCATCTGCCGTGATGTACGGCTGGTTGATCGAGGTCGAGGACATGCCGGACAGCTCAATCT
>JBJDZO010000098.1:0-16202 GCA_051868095.1 Butyricicoccus sp.
CGTGCGAAAGGCCCGGAACGCGCTCGGCAGTGCATACCGCCCATGCAGTTCGGCGGGCGTTGCCCACGTCAGACCATCCTTCGGCGCGTCCAGTTCGACATAATAGCCGGTCATGTGCCATTCGATATGGGAAAAAATGTGCTTTGCCGGGCGCAGGGACAGCACTTCCTGCACCGCAAAACCGTCCTCCGCAAGCGCGGCACGCACCGCGTCCGGCGTGAGCGCGCCCTCATAGGCGGGCAGCTCCCACAGCCCGGCAAGCAGGCCCTCGTCCGGACGGCGGCGCAGACCGAAGCGCCCGGCGTGGTGCAGCACAAGTACGGTGCGGGACTCGATGCGGCGTTTCTTTTTCGGTGTACGCACGGGCAGCGACCGCGCGTTTCCCTTGCGATACGCTTCGCATAAATGCACAGCCGGACAATCCGTGCAGCGCGGCGCACCGTTCGGCAGGCAGACGGTTGCGCCGAGTTCCATCAGCGCCTGATTGAACTCCCCGCTGCGCCCCGCGGGCAGGATGGCCTGCACCTGTGCGGTGATGTCCTTTTTCACTTTGGCATCGTCAATCGGACGGGAATCATCGGTCAGGCGGGCGATGACACGCAGCACGTTGCCATCCACCGCCGGCACCACCAGTCCAAACGCAATCGACCCGACCGCGCCCGCGGTATAGTCGCCCACGCCGGGCAGGGCGCGCAGCGCGGCATAATCCTTCGGAAACACGCCGCCGTGTACGGCACAGATGGTCTGTGCGGCTTTGTGCAGGTTGCGCGCACGGCTGTAATAGCCCAGCCCTTCCCACAGCTTGAGCAGCTTCTGTTCGTCCAGCGCCGCAAGATCGCGGACGGTCGGACAGACCGCGAGAAACCGCTCATAATACGGGATGACCGCTTCCACGCGGGTCTGCTGGAGCATGATTTCGCTCAGCCACACATGATAGGCATCCCGGTCGCGCCGCCAGGGCAAATCTCGTTTGTGTTCCGCAAACCAATCAAGCAGCGGGGTACAGATGGCGCCCGTCATTGGACTTCGATGGTCTCGCCGGTGTAGTACATCGTGAACTGACCGTTTGCAATCAGGCGGTCGCCCTGATACACATCCACAAGGTATACCGCTGTGGTGCGGCCGTGCTTGAGCTCACGGGTTTTGGCAAGCAGGCCTTCACCCGCATGACCTGGCCGAAGATAGCTCATCGAGCTGGACAGGGTGACACCCGCCCGGCCGCGCGAAGCGGCTGCTGTACCTGCTGCAACGTCGCACAGGGTATAAATCGCGCCGCCATGCACATTGCCCAATGGATTGAGGATATCCGGGCTGGCGGGCATAAAGACTTCGGCATAGCCGTCGGCCAGCGACAGGATTTTGAGGCCGTGAAACTGATGATACCGGCTGCCCTCATGCCGTGTTTTGAGATGCTGTAATATATCTGCCATACGATTGTTCTCCTTTGTAGTGCCCGCGGTGGGGTATTTTTTGCGCGGAATTGTTTTTATTTTATCATAATTTCGCTCTTTTTGCAAAGCCACCCGCCTGCTTGGAAAATCCATGCACAGTACAAGCCCCTCCCGCATAGAATACACCGAGAAAGGTGGAATTCTATGACCATTCACGTAGTCCAGCCGGGCGACACGGTTTACACGATCGCCCGGCAGTATGATGTGCCCATGCAGCGCATCATCACCGACAATGAGCTGCACGAACCGGCGCGCCTGACCCCCGGCCAGACGCTGGTGATTCAGTTTCCCAGACGGGTGTACACCGTGCAGCCGGGCGACACACTCAGCAGCATCGCCGCCAAAAGCGGCACAACCATTTACCAGCTTTGGCAGAACAACCCGCAGCTCGGCGGAATGGGCGACATCGTCCCCGGCCAGCAGCTGGTCATCAGCTATGAGGGCGCGAAAAAAGGCGCGTTCGCAGTCAACGGCTATGCCTATCCGAACATTGACCCCAGCATTCTGCGCAAAACGCTGCCCTATCTGACCTATCTGTCGGTCTTTTCGTTCGGTGTACAGCCGGACGGCAGCATCATGTACATTGATGACAAAAACCTGCCCGAAACCGCGCGGGAAGTCGGCGTCGTGCCGCTTATGGTGCTGACCACGCTCGCACCGGACGGCACCTTCTCGGGCGAACGCGCCAGCGAACTTCTGCACGACCCGGCCGCCCAGCAGCGGCTGGTACAGGAGCTGCTCTCGTACATGGAGCAGCGCGGTTATGGCGGCGTAGATGTGGATTTCGAGTACATCCCAGCCGTGGACCGCAATCTTTACGCCGATTTTATTGCCATGCTGCGCAGCGAACTCAGCCCGCATGGGTACATCGTCATGGTGGCGCTCGCGCCCAAGACCTCCGCCGAGCAGCGCGGCCTGCTGTATGAAGCGCATGATTATGCACAGCTTGGAAACGCGGCCGACTATTCCTTGATCATGACCTACGAATGGGGCTATTCGCGTTCGGCGCCCATGGCGGTCGCACCCATCAACAAGGTACGGCAGGTTGTGCAGTACGCAGCTTCAGTCATTCCGCCCGACCGTATTTTCATGGGCATCCCGAACTATGGCTACGACTGGACGCTGCCCTTTGTGCAGGGCGAATCGGTCGCACGCAGCCTCGGCAATGTGCAGGCGGTCGAGCAGGCGGTGAACGAAGGAGCGGCCATTGAGTTCGACCAGACGGCGCAGTCGCCGTTTTACAACTACTACCGTGACCAGAAACAGCACGAGGTCTGGTTCGAGGACGCACGCAGTATCCAGTCCAAACTGGCGCTTGCGCGGGATTTCGGTCTGCGCGGTGTAAGTGTGTGGAATATCATGCGGTATTTCCCGCAGCTCTGGCTGGTGCTGAACGGCGAATATGCCATCCAAAAAGCGCGATAATTTCAGGAAAAGCAGGTGGTTTCCGGTAAAACCGCCTGCTTTTTGGCGCTTTTTGGGCAGGTCGGACGCAATTTCCATTGCTTTTGAGGGAACAAAATCGTTATACTGACGTTGCCGTGGTTGGCAGGGGCTGCCGCCGCGGGAAAATTCCAAAGGAGAGTGAAAGAAATGAAACGACTCGTAAGTTTTTCCGTCGCTGCCATGATGGCGATGGGTATGACCGCAGGTGCGGTGAACCAGAATCCACAGGTGATGTACTACACCCTGTCCTCCAATGCGTCCTGCGCTGGAAATGATCTGCTTTGTTCGCAGCTTCTGGACAAACTCTGCACCATGAAGCCCGGATGCGGCAATACCGGTACAGAAAACGGCACGCCTTCGATCCCGGAGAACGGTGGTTCGTCCGATGGCGGTTCGGATTCCGTAGAAAATTCCACGCCTTCGGCGCCGGACGCCGGTTCGGATGCCGCAGGAGACACGCAGGAAGCCTTTGCCGCGCAGGTAGTATCGCTCGTGAACGCCGAGCGTGCGAAAAACGGCCTTCCGGCCCTTGAGATCGACAGCCGCGTGACCGCTGCGGCCCAGACCCGTGCCGGAGAGCTGAAGCGCAGCTTCTCGCACAGCCGTCCGGACGGCCGCTCGTGCTTCACCGCACTCACCGAATCGGGCGCGTCCTACCGCGGCGCGGGCGAGAATATCGCCTACGGCCAAACCACCCCGGAGGCGGTCATGAACGCCTGGATGAACTCCGACGGCCACCGCGCCAACATCCTGAGTAATAAATATACGACGATCGGGGTTGGTTATACAGTGATTGACGGCGTTCCCTACTGGGCGCAGATGTTTACCTACTGATTTCTGTGGTTTGACAAAAAAACCTGGCAAATCCACCTCAAATCGATCTGTTTTTGCCAAAAGATAAACTATTTCCGATGGTTTATTTTGATTTCCAGCCGCCGGATTTTCTGCCCATCGTATGAAAAAGACAAATTTCCACCGTACACGGACACAATTTTGATGAATTTATATGCGATAGGTGATTGCAATTTTCGTGTACTCGTGATAAAATAATAGCCGTTCAAGTAATTTCACAGATTAACGTGTAGAAAGAGCGCGTTAAGCTTTAAATTGTGATGAAGGGAAGATTCACCAATGGCACTGAAAAATGAGTATCTGAAGCGCGTTTACGCAGGCCTTGAGCAGCGCAACGCACACGAGCCTGAGTTCCTGCAGGCTGTCCGCGAGGTTTTCGAGTCCCTCGAGCCGGTTGTTGAGGCTCGTCCGGAGATCGAGGCCGCTGGCATCATGGAGCGCATCGTAGAGCCCGAGCGCATCATCAACTTCCGCGTATCGTGGGTAGACGATGCTGGTAAGGTTCAGGTAAACCGTGGCTGGAGAATCCAGTTCAACTCGGCAATCGGCCCCTACAAGGGCGGTCTGCGTCTGCATCCGTCGGTTAACCAGTCGATCATCAAGTTCCTCGGCTTCGAGCAGATCTTCAAGAACAGCCTGACCGGCCTGCCCATGGGCGGCGGCAAGGGCGGCTCTGACTTCGACCCGAAGGGCAAGAGTGACAACGAAATCATGAAGTTCTGTCAGGCGTTCATGACCGAGCTGTCCAAGCACATCGGCGCGGACACCGACGTTCCGGCTGGCGATATCGGCACCGGCGCACGTGAGATCGGCTACATGTTCGGCCAGTACAAGCGTCTGCGCAACGAGTTCACCGGCGTTCTGACCGGTAAGGGCCTGTCCTACGGCGGCTCGCTGGCTCGTACCGAGGCAACCGGCTACGGCGTATGCTACTACATGAACGAGATGCTGAAGGATATGGGCACCTCCTTCGAAGGCAAGCGCGTTGTAATCTCCGGTTCGGGCAACGTAGCAACCTACGCAAACCAGAAGGCAACCCAGCTGGGCGGCAAGGTTGTTGCAATGAGCGACTCCAACGGCTACATCGTAGACGAGAACGGCATTGACTACAAGGTGATCAAGGAGATCAAGGAAGTCAAGCGTGCCCGCATCAAGACCTACATTGACTATGTTCCGACCGCAAAGTACGTAGAAGGCTGCCGCGGCATCTGGAGCGTTCCGTGTGACATCGCTCTGCCCTGCGCAACCCAGAACGAGCTGAACGGCGACGAGGCCAAGACCCTGATTGCAAACGGCTGCAAGGCAGTTGCAGAGGGTGCGAACATGCCGTCTACTCCGGAGGCTGTTGAGGCGTTCCAGGCAGCAGGCGTTGCATTCGGTCCGGCAAAGGCTGCAAACGCAGGCGGCGTTGCAACCTCCGGTCTGGAGATGAGCCAGAACAGCCAGCGTCTGTCCTGGACCTTCGACGAGGTTGACGCAAAGCTGCATCAGATCATGGTTAATATCTATGCTTCCTGCAAGGACGCTGCGGAGCGTTACGACATGGCAGGCAACCTGGTAGCTGGCGCGAACATCGCAGGCTTCGAGAAGGTTTGCGACGCAATGCTCTGGCAGGGTATCGCATACTAATTTCATCCATACGGCAAAAAGGTGGAAACCAGTTGGTTTCCACCTTTTTATGCTTTCAGCGTCAGCACGACAAGCTCCGGCATGTTCAGAATGCGAATCGGTGCCTCACGGCCGCCCAGCCCCCTGCTGACCACCATTGTGGTCTGGCGCTCGGCATACTTCCCGCCCGTGTACTTGGGGAACAGTCCCTGTCCGGGTGCGAACAGTCCACCAACGCCCGGCAGACGCACCTGTCCGCCGTGTGCGTGTCCGGCGCACACCAAATCGATCGGATACTGGGCGTAAATACTCAGAAATTCCGGTCGGTGCGCAATCAGGATGGTAAATTCGTCGGGCAGTACACCGTTCATCACCCGCCCCAGCATTTCGTCCACAGACCTTGTCATTTCCTTTTTGCGCGGATGCTCGGGCAGTTCGGCCGGGTCCTCCACACCAATCAGGTTCAGATACATGCCGCCGCGCTCAATGCGCGTGCCCGAGGTGTGCAGCATCTGCACGCCTGCCTTGCTCAGCGCAGGCCCGAAGCAGTCCTGTCCGGTTTTGCGGATGCGGCGCTGCTCATGGTTGCCGTACACGCCGCAGACCGGCGCAATCGCACGCAATCCCTTAGCCTGCGCAATGCAGTCCTCCATATTGCCGCGCCGCGCGTCCAGCCAGTCGCCTGCCACAAGAATCAGATCGGGCCTTGCCGCACGCACACGCGCAAGCAGCTGTTCCTGCTTTTCGCCAAACCGACGGCTGTGGATATCAGCCAGCAGCGCAATGCGGAAGCCATCAAACGCGGACGGCAGATTTTCAGCGTGCAGCGCATAGCGCGTCGTTTTGATGCGGATGTTCTGCCAGACAGTAACCGCGGTAAAAACGCCCGCCGCGCACGCTGCGCAGCCCATGACCGGACGTTTGAATTTTTTCATGGAAAGCCCTCCTTTCGGGCACAAGTAGATTTCTTTTCGTTTTTATTGTACGCTTTGCTTCCTATCGTGTCAAATATATCCACGTCTTTGTGTGGGAAGCTCCCGCAATGTATCCGGTCAACGCATCGGTGGTCAAGAAAAACCGCCCGGTATCCCGAGCGGTTTTCTCATATCATACGCTTTATTTTTATGCGCTTGCGTCCGGTTCTTTGACAGCCAGATGCCGCTCCAGCCAGCGGGAAATATCTCCGAACACATCCAGATGATTCAGCTCGTTGAGGATTTCGTGCCGGCCGTCCTTGTAAAAGATCACGTCCACGTCCTTTTGTCCTGCGGCATGGTACATCCGCGCCACGCTGCGCACGCCGTCGCCATATCCGCCAATCGGATCTTGATCTCCGGCGATGAGCAGAAGCGGCAGCTTATGCGGCGTTTCACGGAAGCAGCGCGCATAATTCGCCCGCTGTACCAGCGTGAACAGGTCGCGGTAGCCGGTTGCGGTAAAGACAAAGTTGCATTTGCTGTCCGACTGGTACAGTTCTACAATATGCTGATCGCGGGTCAGCCATGCAAACATCGACTGCGGATGCGCGATTTTGCGGTTGAGATTTCCCATCGCCAGCCGCGATAGAAACGCCGAACGATAGGTCATACCACGCGAATGAGCCACCGTATCGGCCAGCCGCACACCAGTTTTGACAAGTGGATTGGGTCCGACCGTGCCGCACAGGATGGCGCCGCTCAGCTTTTCGCCATATTGCGGCAGATACAGCCGGGCAATCAGCGAACCCATGGAATGCCCGAACAGGAAGTACGGCAAACCGGGATACCGCCGCTGCATGATGTCGGTAAGCTGCTTCATATCTTCAATCAGATATTTCCATCCATTCTGCGGCGCAAAAAAGCCAAGCTCGGTCTCGCGCGAAACCGACGCGCCATGGCCAAGATGGTCGTTGCCGCAGACAATGAATCCCAGACTGCACAGATATTTCGCAAAAACCGTGTAACGGGAAAAATATTCGCACATGCCGTGCGCAATCTGGACGACACCGCGCGCCTCCACGCCTTCGGGCACGAGGATGTAATAGGTGATCGAGGTTGCGCCGTTCGCGCTCTTAAACATATTTTGGGTGCATTTAATATCCATAAAATCAACCCTTGCAGATGGATTGCGGTCTATGGTTTAATCATACCACAAATGACTGCAAACGTCCGCATCGGAATGAGAAAATTAACAAACGGTTTAAATTTGCGTTTTCTTCTCAGGAAACCTTATTTTATCTCATTTATATAACTTTTCCAACATCAATCTCCGCGGAATACGAAGTATGATTGCTTTTTTTTCGCACTTCCTGTACAATAAAAGAAAAGGAGAAGGAGTGACATCGTCTTGAATATCTGGCACGATATTTCCCCTGACCGGATTACGCCGCAAAAATTTACCGCGGTCATCGAAATCCCCATGGGCAGCAAGAAAAAATACGAAATGGATAAAAACACCGGCCTGCTTCGTTTGGATCGCATCCTGCACACCTCGGCGCATTATCCGGCCAATTATGGCTTCATTCCCCGTACTTATGCCGACGACGGTGACCCGCTCGATGTACTGGTGCTGTGCTCGGAGACGCTCGACCCGCTCGTGATGGTCGATTGTTTCCCAATCGGCTGCATCCGCATGATCGACGAGGACAGCTACGATGAAAAAATCATCGCCATCGCCTGCGAAGATCCAACCTGGAATTTTTATCACGATATCACCCAGCTTCCTCCCCATTTTGATGAGGAAATCAAGCACTTTTTTGAGATTTACAAGCAGCTCGAACACAAACAGACCACCATCCTTGACACGCTGTCACGCGACGATTCCATCCAGATCGTAGAAAGCTGCATGGAACGGTATCTGGTGCATTTCTGCGGCAAGCGCCCGAACCGCCCAAGCGCCCATGCGCAGGAGCTTTCCAAACAGCTTGAACCCTGAAACAAAAGACCCGATTCCGAGAGAATCGGGTCTTTCCTTTTAACCGTTGTAGCTGAATGTCACCGGCTGCACAGTCGGGGTCAGCTTGTCGCAATAGTAGCCCTGCGCCATGAGCTGGTCAATGAGCAGCGGCACCGCATCCGCAGTGGCCTTCTTGTCGGCTGCGTCGTGCATCAGCACAATCGCGTGTTCCTCGCCCGGCATTGCCGCCATTACGGTCTGCACCAACTGCTCCGCTGTGTAAGCCTTGCCGGTCGCGTCCTCGCTGGATACGTTCCAATCGTAGTAGACAAAACCGCGGCGCACCATTTCGGCAATGATCTGCTGATACGTCGCACGGTTGTAAGCGTTGACCGAGCCGCCCGGGAAGCGGAACACGGTCGGATACACGCCGCACGCCTGATAAACCGCCTCATACGCCTGATGGAAATCCTCCAGAAATGCGTCAATCGAGGCATAGGTAGCATCATAATTGTGCGAAAACCCATGAATGCCGATGGTGTGGCCCTCATCCACGATGCGCCCCAGCACCGCCTCACGTCCCGCGATATTCTTGCCAACCACAAAGAAGGTCGCCTTCTGGTTCTTTTCCTTGAGCGCATCCAGAATCTTCTCGGTATTCGCGGACGGGCCGTCATCAAAGGTCAAATACACCGCCTTGGGATCATTTTCAGCAAAGGTCGTGGCTTCGGCCTTCATCTCCGGATACAGCTTCTGATAGTCGAGCGCCTGGCCGCTGACGGCCTGCTCCAGCAGCGCCTGCGGTACGACAGCGTTCATCTCATCAAGCTGTTTCTGCAAATCGCTCACCTGTTTTTCCAGCGCTTCCATCTGCACACCGGCATCTTCCAGCCGTCTGGTCTGGAGGACTGCCGCCGCACAGGCTGCAATGACAAACAAAACAACAATAATTCTTAAAAATATCTTCGGGTCTCTGCGCCGCCGGTAGCTCCCATATCCGCCGCGGCGTCTGCGATAACGTCCCAACCCTCTCTCACTCCGTTCTTTAAAAATCCTTCCTCTCTATTATACCCATTTTACGTCAAGAAGCAACCCATAGCCGCAGAATTGGTCGAATTCTGCCTTTTTTCAAACGGCAGAAAAAAACGCCCCGGGATTTCGAGGCGCTCAAAGATCAATTTTATGCCCAGCGGGACGACACCGAAGATAAACGATGACAACATGAAGATGTGGAGAAACGGTGGGGCGATCCTCCCCGGCGCGTCCCGTCGGCGTGGGATATGATAGACCGTCGGCATACGTGATGGCGGCAGTATACCGACAGCGCAGCGCGGCAATCCGAACTTACTCACGCTGTATTTTAACTTTAAAGTAGAAAGCTGAAATTAAGCTGAAAAACCGTGTTTTTCTGTCCATTTTTCCCAAATTTAGGTGGTTTTTTGTCCAAAAAGCCTGCCCAAAATGAGCAGGCTTTTCTTGTTATTTCTTACCCGGCAGGTTGATTATTTACGCCCATGCGATAGTTTTCACACAGCGCGGTCGGGAACTTGCCCGCTGGATAATAAAGCGTGCAGGTGCGGCCGTTTGCAAAGTTCGCAACGATGCTGAACTCGCAGACGTCGCTTTCGCTGCTCCGCATGCGCATGCCGATGTCGCACGACGCCGCCACCGGCTCGAGCACTGCGTTTTCCAGCAGCTTCTGCATCTCCGCCTTGTCACTCACCGAGGCAAAGCCCGCAGAGGATTCGGTGTCTTCCAGATACCATGCGTCCTCCACCGCCATCGTCGCGCCGTTCACGCTCTCATATTCGTCTCCCCAGTGGACGGCGATGCTTGCAAGATCGTCTACCGTCAGCGCCGTGGGCTGCACGCCCTCCGCGGCCAGCAGCGCCAGCGTGCGGGTAAAGGTCGGATAGACCGGCACATACTCGGTTGTGGCAGTGTGGTTCTCATAGATGTCGTAGCGGATATCTATGCGCAGCACCGGCACGGTCGATTTCGCCGTATCCGCGGTAAGCGTCAGGGTTTCTTCGCGCAGAGTCTCGATGATTGCGCGCGCCCGGGTCGGGTCACTGACCACCCATCCCGAATTTTCCGACGGCTCCGCGTTGGTACGCACCGTGAGTGCCAGTTTCTTGACGCTTTGATCCAGATCGAACCGGTACAGCGGATTGGCGATGGTCTGGTAATCCTCGGTGAACCGGATGCTGTCCAGCAGCGCCCAAACCTCGTCATTGCTCGGAATATTGTAGGAACGCGACTCAATCCGGCCGTTCTTCATCTCATAATGGATGTCGATATAGTTCCAGATGTTCTCGCCTTCGTATGCGCTGTGAATCGAACCGTTTTTATTCCGGCTCTGAATGCCGATTTCCGCAAGTTTTCGGATTGCCGCGATGTTCTGCGAATCGGTGAGCATTCGTCCTTCCCGTGTTTCGTCACCGTTCGAACGCACCATATTTCTTGTCACATCCCAAATGCCTGTCCCGTACCCGATTTCATAATCGTAACCTAGGCCGGTGACAAAGCCCGCCGACGCCACCTTGTCTTCCCGGGGCAGCCATGTGTCGTAGCCCATTACGTCATTCTGCACACCGAGCACGATTGCGGCCGCCGCCACAGCCAGCACAATCATGGTCTTCCAGTGCGCGAATGCGGCGCGGAAGTCAAAGTGATAAATGATTTCAATGAGGACATGGCCGAGTACCGTGCCCGCAATCAGACCGAACCAGATCCATGCCTCGCCGCCAATGCCAAGGAACACTATGCCGAACACAAACGCGACCATGAGAACCATATAACACTTGAACGGCAGTTTGACACCTTCAAACGCAAGCGCTACACCTGCGCGTTCGCTCCTGCGCCGTCCGAACAGCACGTAGCCGAGCGCCGCAAGCACCAGCGTCAAAATCAGAACCACCGCAAGCACCGGCACACCCTTAGCCAGCGTAATATAGTCATAATTGCCCCAGAAATCGCTGCCGGAAGTCATGCTGAAATACAGCACAACCGGCGATGTATTGTATTCAATCCAGTAAATCGTTCCACTGTTATACCAGTTTTGCAGATACTGCTGGCCGAGCACTTCCCCGATCAGGCCAACCGCCGGGAACGAGAGCAGCATCCACGCATCGAGCAGTACCGCAAGGATGGTGTTGCCGGTCAGCACGGCCGCGAGCACCGAAACCGTGTACATGCACAGAAAGAAAATCATGTGCTCAAGCAGGGCGTACACAATCTCACTGCCCGTAATCGAGACCGGTGTATTCGTCGGTACGCCCATCACCGCGCCGACGATTGCCGCAAGTACGTACATCACCAGAAACGCCGGCAGCACCATCAGGATGCCGGATACGTAATGAATCCAGAACAGTTCACCGCGCCGCAGCGGAATGCTGTGGTAGAAGTCCACCTTCTGACGCGAATGCAGATAGCTGAACAGCGCGATGCCGCACAGCACTGCCATGATACACATACCGAGCTTGGCGGCGATGTTTTCTGTGCCGAGCAGGAATGCCAAATCGTTTGCAGCGTATTGCAGCTGCTCGTCCAGTGTGTTCCATTCGCCCACGTTTGCCATCCGGTTCTGGATCATCATGGCCGCGGGCAGCGGCAGGCAGAAGAAAAAGCCGACGAGGGACAAAGCGATTGCCCAGATATTGCGGCGCATGGTGTCGCACAGCAGCTTAGAGAAGGAGCGATTTAACGTCATAGCCGACCACCTCCGTTTCACTGATAAAGATTTCCTCGAGCGTCAGCGGCAGCATCTCAAAGAACATGGGCTGCGCTGCCGCAATCCTGCTCTGTACCCGTTCGCGGTCGCCGCGCACCGTAATCGTATGGAGTGAGCCGCGCTGGTCATGATGCATAACTTCCAGCTCGTCGAGCACATGGGCAGGCATTTCGCCGTTCCAGATGACCTGCAATTTGTGAATGCCCAGCTTCATGTCGTCCAGATCGCGCGAGAACAGGATGCCGCCGCGGTGCAGCAGACCGACATGGTCACAGATGTCCTCCAGTTCGCGCAGGTTGTGGCTGGCCACCACCGGCGTCATGCCGCGCTCGGCCACATCCTCGGCAAACAGACTCTTGACCGCCTGCCGCACCACCGGATCCAGTCCATCAAAAGTTTCATCGCAGAACAGATAATCCGCGCCCGCGCACACGCCAAGAATGACCGATACCTGTTTTTTCATGCCCTTGGAGAAGGTTCGGATTTTGCGCTTCTCATTCAGGTCAAATGCTTTCATCAGGCGTTTGTAACGGTCGTGGTCAAATTTCGGATACAGCAGGCTGTAATAGCGCTTCATCTCCTCGGGCGTGGAGCCGGAGAAGAAATACTGCTCATCGGAAATGTAGAAGCAGCGCTGCTTGAGCGCGATGTTTTCATAAATCGGCAGGTTGTCGATGGTAACGCTGCCGCTGTCCGGCTGCAAAATCCCGGCAAGCATGCGCAGAAAGGTCGATTTGCCCGCGCCATTCGAGCCAATCAGACCAAACACCGAGCCATCGTGAATCTCAGCGTTCACCCGGTCCACTGCGCACAGTGAGTCAAAATATTTGGTTGCTTCGACAGAACGAATCATTTGCTTTCCTCCCCTCCTTGCAGCCATGTGCGGAGCGTGGCCTCATCTGCGCCCAATTCACGCGCCGTGCGGGCCAGCGCGGCAATCTGCTGCGCAATCTCATCGAGACGACGCTGCCGCAGCCCGGCACAGTCGCTTGAGATAAAATTTCCTCGTCCTTTCACAGAATAAATCACCCCTCGATTCTCCAGTTCACTGTATGCGCGCTGAATGGTGTTCGGATTGATGGACAGCTCCACCGCAAGCTGCCGCACGCTTGGCAGTTGTTCATCCGGCTGCATTGCACCATGCATGGCCAGATCCTCGATTCCGTCCGCGACCTGTTCATAAATCGGCCGGGAATCCCGAAAGTCAATGCGGAGCATCGCGTGCCTCCTTTCTTTGTATTATCTGTACTAGCATTTCTAGTACACTTAGGATACTCGATTTCCTGTGCTTTGTCAACCCCCTATTTTGCCATTGGCGCGGCCGGGATTTTGTGTTACAATAGTCCAAACGACATTTTGGGAGGCATCCATGGTACATCTTGGCAACGATTGGGACGATATTCTGGCGTCTGAGTTTCAAAGCGACTACTATCGGCGCATCCGCTATTGGCTCAAAAAAGAATATGCGGAGCAGACCGTTTATCCGCCCATGGAAGATATTTTTAACGCGCTGCGCTACACGCCGTACCACGCGGTCAAGGCGGTGCTGCTCGGACAGGACCCCTACCATGGCCCCGGGCAGGCGCATGGACTATGCTTTTCGGTGCGCGAAGGCATCGCTCCGCCGCCGTCGCTCAAAAATATTTTTCAGGAGCTGGAGAGCGACCTCGGCTTCCCGCCCCCCAAAAACGGTACGCTGACCAAATGGGCAAAGCAGGGTGTTCTGATGCTCAACACGACGCTCACCGTGCGCTGCGGACAGGCCAACAGCCACAAAAACATCGGCTGGATTACCTTCACTGACGCAATCATTCGCCGGCTGAACGAACGCGAAACGCCGATTGTATTCCTGCTGTGGGGCGGCAACGCGCGCTCCAAAAAGCCGCTCATCACCAATCCGAATCATCTGATTCTGGAAACCGTGCATCCGTCGCCGCTGTCGGCTTACGGCGGATTCTTCGGCTGCCGCCACTTCTCGCGCTGCAACGAATTTTTGCAGGCACACGGCCAAACGCCGATTGACTGGAACCTCAATACCCCGTAAACAAAAAAGCCTTCCCGGCCGGGAAGGCTTTTTTTATGCAAATTCGGTGCGCGTCAGGCTGCGCATGACCGTTTCGGCCAGCGTTATGATGTCGTACACCGGGCGGCCGGTAACGTCGGCCACCGCCCGCGCATAGGGCGGCATGTTGGTGCATTCGAGAACAATCGGGCCGATTTCCGGGTGCTCCTCCACCATACGGCGAGCCACCGCACGCATTTCCCGCTCGGCGGTCATGCGGTCGAGTGTCGGGCTGTCCCCGACGAATACTTCTCCGAAGGCGGTGCCCTCCATGCCGTACACGACCTTGGGCACGCGGGTAATGCCCACGCCCTGAAAATGCCGTTCGCCAAGCTTGCGGCCATCCGCAGTCAGGATCCCGACCGCCTGTCCGCCCTTCAGCATGGGCGCAAGCAGCACGGCCTGCAGCAGCGCCGACGTAAAGACCGGAATGTTCACCGCCGCGGCCAGCTCTCGCTGAAACATGGCGAGAAAGCCGCAGCTTGTTGTAATCGCAGCCACGCCCTCGGCTTCCAGTTCACGCGCCGCATCCAAAAATGGCCGGAGAAGGCTGCTGTCACCCTCCAGCACCACGCGGCGGGTGCTGGCGCCGGTGACAATTTTCCTCACAATCGGAAACGAAAAGCTCTTTTCATTCCCCACATCCCCCGGAATGCGGGGAAAATGGGTATCGAGCATCAGAATACCAAGTTTTTTCATCACAGATACAGGAATACCATGCCGACAATAGCCATGCAGATGCACATAGGCATGGAATAGAACATGGATTTGAGCGGATCAACCTTCTTGCCAAACTGGGACGCGACGATACCGACGACCACGAAGGTAGTCAGGTCCGCCGGGGGCAGTCCCTGACCAGCCGAAGCCAAATGGGCGCCCGCAACCGCGGCATACGTCGGGTTCAGGCCGTATGCCACCAGCGCCGGGCCGAAGAACGAGAACACGACGTTCTGCGTGGTGGACTGCGAACCGGTCAGCATACCCAGCAGGATCATGGCGGCCGCGCCGCCGATTTTCAGCACGTTGCCGTTCAAACTCTGCGCAAACTCGGAAACCGCGTCAATCGAACCGGCCGCATAGAAGCTGCCCAGCATAAACGCGCAGCAGATTTGGAGTACGACCGTCATCCTTACCTTCGAGAAGCTCTCGCGGAAGATGCTGGCGGCGTTCTGGTTGACCACCGGGAACAGGAATGCCACGCAGATCGCGCAGAGGATGGACAGCACAATGCCGTTGGTCAGGCCGCTCAGGATGGACACCTTGGAAAGCCAATCGTACAGGCTGATCGAAGTATCGTCGCTCAGCGTCAGGAAATTGATGTTTTTGAGAATCGTCGGGCCAAGGTCAACCGACAGATGCGGAATCTGCACCGTGCGCAGCAAAACAACTACAATCAGAAATGCCAGCGGAATCAGGCTTTTCCAGTTTTCACGCAGAATCTGGCTCGCGGTTTGATCGACAAATTTGATCTTCATTTCGCCGTTTGCGCCCGGTACATTCTCCTTCTTGACCAGAAAGAACGCGCAGTAAACGGCAACGACAATAAAAATCATGGAAACTGTGATATAGCCGGTGTTGATAACCGGATCGGCCTCGGTGCCGACGAGCGAGGACGCCAGCGCAAGCGCCTGTGTCATCGGCGGCATGATCGAGCCAACGCACGCGCCCATAACAATAATTGCGCTGATCTTCTCATAGGACATGTTCATGGACACCAGAATGCCGATGGTCAGCATACCGATGACGGTTGCGGCGGCGATGGCATCCCCGAGCAGCGAACCGGCCAGCGTCAGTGCGAACAGGATGCATACAATCAGCATACGCGGATGATTGCCGAATTTGGCGGTCAACGCGCCAATGATGGTATCAATCGTGCCCATACGCATGGATATTTCCGCGAACAGGCTGCCGACAATGGACAGCGCGATGATCCATGACAGACGGTTAAGGCCATCGATCCAAGCGGCAATCCAGTCGCCCGGGTTATACAGCCCGCCAAAGAGCAGCGTTAGCGCACCGGTAATCGCGAGCGCGATGTTGATCTTTCCTCCGACGAGCGGCAGTTTCTTGCACAGCACGATAATGAGCAGCACCGCGACGGGGATGACGACTTTTAACATATCTTTACCTCCCTGCTTACAAAAAGACGCCTGCAAAAGGGTATTTTGCAGACGTC
>JBJDZO010000099.1:0-3710 GCA_051868095.1 Butyricicoccus sp.
TTCGTTTCAATTTCCCAAATAAGGGCGTAAAAAAAGACAGGCACCTTTTGTACCTGTCTTTTGATTTGTTATTCCGGAATATCACCGTTGGGATAGAGGATTACGCGCGTGGCTTCCTTATTCATCAGCAGTTCGATGCCGCGGCCGATTTCGGAAAGCGGCAGCCGATGGGAGACGAACTCTGCCAGCCCAAGCTGTTCATCTCCGAGCAGCGCAATCGCGGATGGGAAGGATTTACCGAGAACACCCATAATCTGAATTTCCTTCGCGGTAATGAGTGACGGCGGAACTTCCGCGCGCGCATGTTCGTTGTACCCGAACAGAAGGACACGGCCACGTGTATGCAGCAAATGCAATGCTTCGGTGAGCACCGAACCTGCGCCGACCGCATCGATTACAATATCCGCGGGTTCGTCCCAGTGCGCTGCAAGCGCCTCCTCTACCCCGCCCTGCTGCATATCGATGACGAATTCAGCGCCGCAGTGTTTGGCCTCTGCGATACGCGCCGCGCCCTTGGCAACCACAGCCAGATGCTTCACACCATAGACCTTCAATGCCCGGATGAAGGTCAGGCCGATCGGTCCCGCGCCATACAGCAGGATGTGATCGGTCGGCTTGGGGTTCAGCTTCTCGATGCCGCACAGGATGCAGGCGAGCGGTTCGGCCTGTGCTGCCGCGTCCGGGTTGATGTCGGCCGGAACACGGTGGAGCTGACTGGCCTCAACCAGCACATATTGCGCAAACGAGCCGTCGCAGGTCTGTCCGTAATGCCGCTTGTCCGAGCACATGTAGCCCAGTCCGTGCTTGCACTCCCAGCATTCCCCACAGGGTACGCACGGATCCACAGCGACAGTATCTCCCACCTGATAACGCTTCACATCTGCGCCGGTTTCGACAATGGTGCCGAAAAACTCGTGGCCGAGCACAATTCCTTCCGGAATCTTGAGCCCGGGCGGAACGCGAAGCGCATGGAGGTCACTGCCGCAGATGCTGGTCGCCCGCACCTGAATCAGCACCTGATCCGGACGCTGGATTTTGGGAACTTCAACCTGTTCCACTTCCAGAACACCGTTGCCTTTGAATATTGCTGCCTGCATGGTTGCCATTTTGATCACCTCTATTTTCCATTCTAACATCTGCACTGGAAATTCACAATCCAAATATTGCGGTTTCACGCGCCAGACTTTTCGATTCCTGCGGTCAGTTTATGGAAATCGTCTGCACGGTTTGGTTTCCGGCCCGGTCGCATGCATAGAAGGTAAACGTGCCCTTGTTCTGTACTTCAAAAATAGCCAGCCCTGTGCCGTTTGTCGTGAAACACTCGCCCACTGTGCCGCCTTCAAACTGCTCGGCGCTCAACGCACCGGCCGCGTAAGCGGTTGTTTTCAGGTCGCTGTCCGGGTCATCAATCTGGACAATCAGATACTTTCCCCAGCCCATCAGCCAAAGAGAAATCGACGGTGCACTGGATTCGGCGGCGTCCTCCAGCCTGCTCCACCCTGCGCCGCTCAGCCCGCTCGTATCATACGACAGCGCTGCTGCAAGATCGAGCATGCCGCCGGTCACGGTTTTGCCGCTTAGGCTGCTCAGTGGGCTGGCTGAGGAGAGCAGCACGGTTTTTACATCCGCAAGCGTAATCCCGTCAAAATAGGAATACACCATCGCCGCTGCTGCACTCACCATGGGCGCTGCCATTGAAGTACCGGTCATATAACTGTACGTGTCGTCCGGCGTAGTGCTCAGGATGTACGAGCCGGGTGCGGCAAGGTCTACCGAGGACGCGCCATAGTTCGAGCTGCTGTGCAGCGTGCCGTCACAATTCAGGTTGGCGACCGAAATCAAATTGTCCAGCTCATAGCAGGCCGGATACGTCGGTGTCTGATCGGCGTTCGCACCATTATTGCCCGCCGCTACGACAAACAGCATATCGGACGCTGCCATGGCCTGATATAATGCACGGTCATCCTGTTCGGCGCCCAGACTCAGGTTGCAAATTTTCGCGCCGTTGTCCTCGGCATAATGAATCGCCTGAATGATCGATGCGGTAGTACCGCTGCCGTCCTTTCCGCCCAGCGCCTTCACGGCCATCACCTTCACATGACTGCCCTGCGCCAACCCGGCAATACCCTTTTCGTTGTCCGCATTCGCCGCAATCGTGCCCGCGCCATGGGTGCCGTGGCTGTCATCGCTGCCGGTGTATACCCGATTGCTGCCGTCATAAAAATTCCAGCCGTATACGTCGTCTACAAAACCGTTTCCGTCGTCATCGATGCCGTTGTCGGCAATTTCACCTTCATTCGTCCAGATCCGGTTCTGAAGGTCTTCATGGGAGTAGTCAATGCCGGTGTCTACCACAGCAACGATGACATCCCGCTTGCCGCCTCCAAAAATTTCCCACGCCGCTTCCGCGTTCACATCGATTCCGGCAACGGCTGCGGCTGCGCTGTCACTGGCGGAGGAGTACCGCTGATAGCCGCCGCGCCGCTGTGGAGGTGTCCATTGCCCGGGCAGGCTCGGTTCCCGGAATGGATCGTCAAATACCGGATATCTGTTTTGCTGTTCCTTCATCTGAAAAGTGCCGTCATTTTCCAGTGCCCACTGTTCCCCCGCCAAGGAATCGTTGACCGAAAGCCCGGTGTTTTCATACGAGTAGTTGGGCTGCACCAGCATGATGT
The DNA here is from genome assembly GCA_051868095.1 of Butyricicoccus sp. GTDB lineage: Bacteria > Bacillota > Clostridia > Oscillospirales > Butyricicoccaceae > Butyricicoccus_B. The sequence continues at coordinate 2,676 of JBJDZO010000099.1, forward strand.
TTTCCTGTGCAGCCAATGTGTCCAGCCCGGCTGCCAGCGCCTCCGCACTCTCATAGGTCATCACGTCCAAATTGCCGTCGGTATACAGCACGAGCGCCTGATTGTTTTCATAAGCAGACAGGTCGCGGGTCGCAATGACGCCCGCGGCATCATCAAGCGGCACCGCTTCCGGTTCGGATGAATCAGCCGCCTGCGCCGCCGTCAGACTTTGCGTGCCGAGCAGCAGGGCCAGCAGCAGCGCCGCCGTTCTGCGTTTGTCCATTGGTTTTCGCCTCCTTATCATGTCCGTTTCTTCTTCCAACTGTACCATTGTAAGCTGAAAGAAACTTAAATCATCCGATGAAGATTGTGTGAACACCCGATATCCGTTTGCAACGCTGCGCGACCGCAAGGACCGCATGAGCATGTATTCCGGGCTGGAAGTGCGTGTTCCCTTCTGTGACCACCGCATCGTCGAATATGCCTATAATATGCCGTGGCATCTCAAGGCGTGGGATGGCCGGGAAAAAGGCATCGTGCGCAAGGCTTTCGAACACGACCTGCCCGCCGAAATCGTCTGGCGCAAGAAATCGCCTTACCCCAAGACCTTCTCCCCCGACTATACCGCCCTGACCGCGTCCTATGTCCGGCAGATTATGAAGGACGATCATTCGATGATCCCGCAGTTGTTCCGCTCGGATGCCATTGAGCAGTTGCTTGCCGATCCGGATTCCATGCCTGAGCCGTGGTATGGCCAGCTCATGCGCGGGCCGCAGGTATTCGCTTATCTGATTCAGCTCGACCGCTGGTTCAAAAAGTATCATGTCCGGCTGGCATGACCATATAGAATGGAAAGGGGGCCTTCCTCTTATCAAGGAAAGCCCCCGGTTTCACGTGAAACACTCAGCGCTTCTTAGCACTGAACCATTCGGTAAGTGCATCGACAATCACCTGATGGTCATCCATATGCGGCAGACCGGAAACAGCAATGACGCCGACCTGTCCGACGCCGCGCACGATCAGCGGGAAACCGCCGCCGCACATGGCAAACTTCAT
>JBJDZO010000100.1:0-3710 GCA_051868095.1 Butyricicoccus sp.
TGATGTCGTAGCCGAAGCCGCAGTTTACGTTGACTTCCAGAACGGTTACGATGCCGCCCTTGGTCTTCATAATCATGATCTGGGGATCCTTCAGACCCTCATGCGCCTTGCAGGAGGTCTTCGGCATGATGCACTGAACTTCGTCCCACTCGTCGTTTACCAGCCACGGCAGAACATCGATCTCATGGATTGCGGTGTCGGTAACAGCCATCGAGGTGGTGTAGTCATTTGCTACGCCGTCTGCGCGGTGGGTGCACTTGATCACCATCGGAGCGCCGAACTTGCCCTCGTCGAGCAGAGCCTTCAGCTGATTGTAGCCGCGGTCGTAACGACGCATGAAGCCAACCTGTACCAGATGCTTGCCGCCTGCCATCTCGGCGTCAACAACAGCCTTGCAGTCCGCAGCGGTGTTTGCCAGCGGCTTCTCGGAGAATACCGGCTTGCCAGCCTTGATTGCTGCGATAACCGGATCCTTGTGGAATGCGCCCGGCGTGGTAACGACAACCGCGTTTACGTCGGGATCGTTGATCGCAGCGTTGAAATCGGTGTAAACCTTGGTACCTTCGCCAGCGATTGCAGCGCCCTTCTTCGCGCCCTCTTCGAATACGTCGCATACAGCAACGACCTTTGCATCCTTGATGCGGTTCTGGATTCTCTCGATGTGCTCGCGGCCGATCATACCGCAGCCGATTACAGCGATGTTCAGGGACATAATTTGTTACCTCCATACATGATAGACAGAAAATTAAAATTTAAGGGTTTCGTGAAATTTGCGGCATCCTTCCGGATGCGGATTTACGGAATGGATTCGTTTTGGTTCCAGCTTTCTTCTTCGTGATTATTATATCTCTGCGTTCACGAGAACGCAACCGTAATTTACTTTCTAAATTCAACAAATATTCTTATAAATATTTTTTTATACTGACAGTATCACGCATTCCTTCCGTTTCCCCGCCATTTTCTGCAACCACGCGGGCATTTTAGGTGCGTTCTGCACGCAAATATGCAAATGTATGGATGTGCATGCACGCCAAAGGCCCCCAGCAAGCAGCCGGAGGCCTTTGGTAGGAAAAGAAAAGGACGATAATTACAATTTATGCGGCAATGCCGAGCGGAGAGAAGTAGATGTAGATCGCAACCGCAACGATTAGGCCAAGGATGGATACGACATGGCGATACTTCCACGGGGTCAGATCGACCGCGCCAGCGTCCGGAACGACGTACTCCTCTTCTGCCTTATACTTGTTGAGGAACCACATGATGAGCATCTCAACCGGGAACAGAACAGCCATCGCGTACAGATAGTGGATCGGGTTCTCGCTGCCCGGATAGCAGGGCTTCGCCAGCATGAACACGCCGTAAACGATAACATGTACTGCGGTGATGAGCTTCGGGGTGTACTTGGGCAGACGGCGGAACATGAACACGCCGAGAATGGTGCACAGAACCGGCAGGGAAACAAACTGGCTCATGGAGTTGAGGAAGGTTGTGATGCCGTTTGCGTACATAACGAACGGGGAAATGATGATGGCAACGATGCCAGCCAGAGTGCCGTAAATCTTACCAACCTTTACGCAGTGTACATCGGAAGCCTTCGGGTTGATGCTGGAGCGATACAGGTCCAGGGTGAACATGGTGGAAGCCGAGTTCAGTACCGAGTTAAAGGACGACAGGATCGCACCAAACATAACCGCTGCAAAGAAGCCCAGAACCGGCTTCGGGATGATGGCGGAAACGAGGGCCGGATAAGCGAAGTCAATGGCGGAAGAACCGGCAGCGGCCAGCTTCTCCTGAATGGACGGCAGGTAGAACGCGATGATGCCGGGCAGTACGAGGTACAGCGGGCCCATGCACTTCAGGAAGCCGCAGAAAATTGCACCCTTCTGGCCTTCCTTCAAGCTCTTTGCTGCCAGAGAACGCTGTACAAAGGACTGGTTGGTGCACCACCAGTACAGGTTGTTGAAGAACATACCGGTGATAATCAGAGGCCACGGAACTTCCGGTTCCGGCGCATTCCACGCGCTGATCGCGTTCATTTTCGCCGGATCCGCCTCAATAATGTAACGGAAACCGTCTGCAATGCCGCCGCCGTTGCACAGCTCCTGACCGAGCACCCACAGGCCGATGAACGGAATCATCAGGCCGCCGATGATCAGGCCGACGCCGTTGATGGTATCGGATACAGCAACCGCCTTCAGGCCGCCGAAGATGGCGTAGCAGCCGCCGATCACGCCGATGATGACACACAGAACGGCAACCGCACCGAACTTGGACATGCCGAGCATATCGGAAATGTTGAAGATGTTCTCAAAAACAACCGCGCCCGAATACAGGATAACCGGCAGGTTCAGGATCGAATACATGACAACAATAATCAGGGAGAACATGGTCTTTGTGCCGCGGCCGTAACGCTGCTCCATCAGGGAAGGAATGGTCATGGCGCCCATTTTGAGGTAGCGCGGCAGGAAGTAATACGCGAGCACAAGCAGCGTGAACATCGAGCCGACTTCCCAAGCAATCGGACTCATGTTGGATACCCAGCTCTGGCCGTTCAGACCGACAAGCTGCTCAGCGGACAGGTTGGTCAGCAGCAGCGAACCGGCGATCACGACACCCGGCAGGCCGCGGCCAGCGAGGAAGTAGCCCTCTGCGGATTCCAAATCATCGCCGCGAGTCTTAACACTGGAAATGATTGCAACCATTGCGGTGAAGAACAGGAACGAAATACCTGTCCAAGCCAGCGAATTGAAGAATGACATAATTTCAGCCTCATTTCTCTGAATCTTTTGAATCTTTTTTGAGTTGTTTTTTGTGAAGTGAAGAAGGAAGAAGGAAACGGGAAAATTTGTGTTCACGTGAACGCCGATTTGGAAAAATCAACGCCTCAGGACTTTTCCGCCGAGGCGCTCAACGTATAACGCAATAAACAGGGCTTTTTCCCTGAAAAACATATATTTTTGCAAACATTAGATCGTTGTTTGCCGAATACGTTTTCTGTAATAAACTTAGCACACCTCCTGCGCCATCGCAAGCACTTTTTTCTCAGTTCTGCGTTCTATCCGGTTATTTTGTAGATTCAAACAAATTTGCGTGCGTGCTTTTATGAATTTCGTCAAGACTCCATCCGGATTTTGCGTTCAATTTGCGTTCATATTTTCGGTAATGCTGCATAAAATATATATTTATTTTTTATATATTTTACCGTCTATTACTTTTGATTCTCCATTTTCATCCAGTGCGTTCCCCCTGCCCGCAGTGCACTGCCCGCAAACACGGTTGAATCTTGCCCCCCAACATGGTATAATGTCATTAACAACGATTTTCGCTGTTTGCGTGCTGTTTTCCGCGTTCTTCCATTCCACTACCCGAAAGGAACATCATCATTATGGCTGTTACATCCAAACAGATCGCTGAGCTTGCCGGCGTATCCCGCGGCACCGTGGATCGTGCCCTGCATAACCGCGGCCGTGTCAACCCGGAAGTCGCGGAACGCATTCGGAAGCTGGCGGAAGAGCTGGAATACCAGCCCAATGCCATTGGCCGCGCTCTGGTAAAAACCTCACAGGATTTCAAACTCGGCGTGATTTTACAGTCGATTGAGACGCCAACCATGCAAATTGTGTCGCAAGGCGTCCAGCAGGCGGCTGACGAACTGAAAACCGCAGGTGTGGAGCTTTGCGTGCACAAGATCCACCGTCTGGATACTGCCG
>JBJDZO010000101.1:0-3683 GCA_051868095.1 Butyricicoccus sp.
TCGTCATCATCATCGGCGGTATCTCCTCCGGTATCTTCACCGCGACCGAATCGGCCGCTGTCGCCGTCGCGTATACCCTGTTCCTTGCCATGGTTGTGTATAAGAGCATCAAGCCTAAGGATCTGCCGGGCATCCTGCGCGACGCCTGCGAGACCACCGCGGTTATCATGTTCCTGATCGCCGCTTCCGCGGTTATGTCCTTCGTCCTGTCCTTCACCGGCCTGCCGACCGCAATCGGCAACGCGCTGCTGAGCGTATCGGACAACAAGTACATCATCCTGCTGCTGATCAACCTGCTGCTTCTGGTTGCCGGTATGTTCATGGATATCACCCCGGCTGTCCTGATCTTTGCGCCGATCTTCCTGCCGGTTGTCAAGAGCTTCGGCATGGACCCGATCCACTTCGGTATCATGATGATCATGAACCTCGGCGTCGGCAACATCACCCCGCCGGTTGGTTCGTCCCTGTTCTCGGGCTGTCAGGTTGCAAACATGGACATGGAAGACATGATCAAACCCCTCCTGCCCTTCTATGCGGCGATTTTCGTAGCCCTGCTGCTCGTCGCTTACGTGCCGTGGTTCTCGATGGTTATCCCGAACCTCGTCATGGGTTAAAAAAGTCCTCTCCAATTTCTCATCTCAGATTTCCGGTTATCGATGCGGACAGTCCACCTCCACGGGCTGTCCGCATTGCCGGAAGCAGACATCTTAAAAAGGAAGAATTGCTATGCTTTACAACGTTTTTGACTACGGCGCCAAGGGCGACGGCGTAACCAATGACGCCGCGGCCATTCAGGCTGCCATCGACGCCTGCACGGCTGCGGGCGGCGGCCGGGTTGTTCTGCCCGGCGTACATACCTTTTACGCCAGTTCGATCATCCTGAAAGCGAATGTCGATCTCCATTTGGAGCGCGGCGCATGCCTCAAGGCGCACAGCGACATCGGCACTTACTTTCATCCGAACGACGGCCAGACCGATCACGGTGTGGACCGCGTCGGCACCCCGGTCACCCTCAAGCCGTCTTATGCGTTCCTGTACGCAAAGAACGCGGACCACATCGCCATCACCGGCGACGGTGTCATTGACGGCAACTGCTACGCCTTTGTCGAGCGCGTCAGCCCGTACTATGTGACCGGCGATTTCTATCCCCGTCCGACCATGATTTATGTCGAACACTGCAACCACATCACCTTCCGCGATGTGACCATGACCGGTGCGCCGTTCTGGACGCTGCATCCGGCGGGCTGCGACGATGTGCTGATTCAGAATATCCGCATTCTCAACGCGCTGGACGTTGCCAACTCGGATGGCATTGACCCCGACCATTCGACCAACGTGCGCATCCTCGGCTGCCATATTGTCTGCGCCGACGACTGTATCTGCCTCAAGTCCTCGTCCGGCAACATGGAATACGGCCCGACCAAAAACGTCGTCATTTCGGACTGCACGCTCACCTCGACCTCGGCCGCGCTCAAGATCGGCACCGAAGGCACCGGGGATTTTGAAAACGTGGTCGTCAGCAACTGCACCATTTCGGACACCAACCGCGGCATCTCCATCCAGATCCGTGATGGCGGCCATGTCAAAAACGTATCCTTCTCCAACATTACGATCACCACCCGCCGCTTCGCCGACTGCTGGTGGGGCTGCGCCGAGCCGATCACGATCACCACGCACGACCGCGACGAGAACACCCCGAGCGGCTGGATCGAGGGCGTTCGCTTCACGAACATTGTCTGTGAGGGCGAAAACGGCGTATTCCTGTCCGGCAACGAGGGCAATCATCTGCGCGACATCCGCTTTGAGGACGTGCGCGTGACCCTGCGTGCCACCAGCAAGTGGCCGCGCGGCATGTACGACCTGCGCCCCGGCCCGATGGCTGAAGGCATTCTGCGCACCCCGTCGGCCGGTTTCTTCCTGCGCTGGGCGGACGGTGTGACCCTGCGTGACTGCAAGGTTGCGTTCGCGGGGGAAAATGTCTCCGACTTTGGCGAAGCGTTCCGCGCCGAGCACTGCACCGGCCTCAAAATGACCGATTTTGAGGGTAAGGCTGCCCGCGCGGGCTTCGAGGACATCCGTCTGGAGAACGTTCTGTAAGCACATAACTATTCTTTTCCTATTTCATAATTCCGGTCGCCGGAACACGACAGACGTGGGGTGCTGCCCAGGTCTGTCCAAGAAAAGACGACTGCGGGGTGCTGCCCGCAGCCGTCTTTTTCTATTTGGGAAGGAAAAAAATATGCTCCAAAATTGTGTAAAATAATCCTATCATTTTCATAGGATTCCGTGTATAATAAACATATCAAATCAATGGGATTTGCAGCCCCGAATCCTTTTCCAACAATTTATCTCTCTTTCTCTACTCCAATTTCTCGAAGAAAGTCCGGATTTTGCATCCGGGCTTTTTTCACGTCCGCCGAGTTCTTCTGATTTTTTGCTTGTGAATAAAAGGAAATCTTAACGATTCCTTGACATCGTTTGCCGAATCCCGTACAATTTAATCATATAATATTTGCATGCAAAAGTCCGAAAAAGCTTTTGCTGTAAACGGGTAAAAGGAGAGAACGAAGTGCAAGACAAAAACTTCAAGCCGTTCGTCCCGGCCGACCGGGTTGTTCCGGAATTCACGGTATTTTCCGTCATTCTCGGCGCAATTCTGGCGGTTCTGTTCGGCGGCGCAAACGCCTACCTCGGTCTGCGTGTCGGTATGACCGTGTCGGCATCCATTCCTGCGGCGGTTATCTCGATGGGTATCATCCGCAAGATCTTCAAGCGCGACTCCATTCTGGAGAACAACATGGTACAGACCATTGGTTCGGCCGGTGAGTCGCTCGCCGCAGGCGCAATTTTCACCATGCCTGCGCTGTTCATGTGGGCGTCTGAGGGTCTGTGCGACATGCCGTCGCTGATCGAAATCGGCCTCATCGCTCTGTTCGGCGGCGTGCTCGGCGTCATGATGATGATTCCGCTGCGCAGTGCGCTGATTGTGAGGGAACATGGCGTACTCGGCTATCCGGAAGGTCAGGCCTGTGCGGAGGTTCTGATGGCAGGCGAGGAAGGCGGCAACAAATCGACCACCGTATTTGCCGGTCTGGGCATCGCGGCGGTCTACAAATTCATTGCGGATGGGCTGAGGCTGTTCCCGAGCGAAGTGGACTACACTATCTCCGCATATAAGGGTTCGGGCATCGGCGTGGACGTTCTGCCCGCGCTGGCCGGTGTCGGCTACATCTGCGGCACCCGCGTCGCATCCTACATGTTCGCAGGCTCGACCCTCGCATGGTTTGTGCTCATGCCGCTCATCGCGCTGTTCGGCAGCGATGTTGTCATTTATCCGGCCGACGTGAGCGTTGCCGAGCTGTGGGCGACCGGCGGCACTTGGGGCCTGTGGAGCAAGTTCATCCGTTATATCGGCGCAGGCGCGCTGGTTGCAGGCGGTATCATCAGCCTCATCAAGTCCCTGCCCCTGATCGTCACCACCTTTGGTGCGGCGTTCAAGGACTATGGCAAGGGCGCCGCGGGCACGAAGCGCACCGAGCAGGATATTTCCATCAAGGTTGTCATCCTGAGCTGCCTGATCATCGCCATCTTCATGTGGCTGTTCCCGGGTATCCCGGTCAGCCTGATCGGCGCTCTGATCATTCTGGTATTCGGTTTCTTCTTTGCAACCGTATCCTCCCGTA
>JBJDZO010000102.1:0-3668 GCA_051868095.1 Butyricicoccus sp.
CAGCGCATCATAATGACGGCAGCTATGGCTTCTGTTTTCCTGATACGCTTTCCAGCCATCCTTTCGCCGCAACTCAATGAGGATATAATCTTCGTAACCCAGATGTTTACCTATAGGGAAGGGGATTTCTGCCGAGCAAATCACCTGCTGGAACTATGCTGGAAATGTCCCTGCGCCATCTCATCTTTTTACCGGAAATTTTCCGTACCGGCTTCGAGGACTTTACATGACGGGAATACAATGGCCTTAGGAAATCCCGAGAAACGAAAAAAGGATTTGGACCGATTTCCCGAAAAAAACAGCAGCCCGCCCGTGCGGGTCAAACAAAGAAAGGACGAAGCAATATGCAGTGGAAGCAGAAAATTTCCGGCATGCTGGCCGCGGCTATGGTGGCCGGCAGTCTGCCGGCTGCGCTGGCGTGGGACGCGCCGAGCGTGGATACTTGGGCGCAGGCTTCGCGCGACGGCGTGAAGGCGCGCTTTTTTGTCGGCAGCGATACCCATATCGGCCGCAGCGGCGCGCAGCAGAAGGTTGCCAACGCGCTGGACGTATTTGGTCAAATAGACCCGCAGGCGGACGGCGTACTGCTGGTCGGCGACCTGACCGACAGCGGCACCGAAGCCCAGTATGACACCCTGATGAGCACCATCAACAATAGTCCGATGGCCGGCAAGGTGTACATGTCCATGGGCAACCACGACCACTACTCCGGCGGCACCTCCCGTTTCGAAGAAAAGACCGGCCAGAAGGCCAGCGATGTGCTCAACTTTGGCGATGTTACTGTAGTGAAGCTCAACCCCAGCATCAGCGGCTACAATTACACCAATGATTACGACCTGCTCAAGGGAGCACTCGAGGACGCGAACACCGCCGACCCGACCGCCCCGGTCATCATCATCGGCCACCACGGCGTGAAGGACACGGCATACGTCACCAATGAGTGGTACGGCAGCTACGGCGAGGGCACCGACAAGGATATGGTCGCGCTGATGGAGCAGTACCCGCAGGCCATCCACATCTCCGGCCACTCGCATTCCACCCTTGAGGACGCGCGCTCGATCTATCAGGATGACGGCTTTACCGCCATTCAGGACAGCACCCTTGGCGCGTACTTTGAGAACGAAAGCGGTAAGGTCGACCCGAACACCGGTAAAGGCTCGACCTATCCGGATGACCCGAACTATTCCTCGCAGGCGCTGCGCATCGACGTGCTGAACGACAACACGGTCAAAATCTACCGCATGGACCTGACCGAGGGCGCGTACATGTACGAGGACGAGCCGTGGACCTTCTCGAGCGCCGACCTGCCGTACACGGATGACCGCGCGGCTTCGAGTAAAGCGCCGTCCTTTGCAGAGGACGCAGTAGTAACGGTCGAGAATGTGACCGGCGATTCGATGATCGTCAAGTTCCCGGCAGCCGCTGAGGCCTCGGGTGCGAATGTGGACATGATTCACGAGTACCAGATCACCCTGACCGACAGTGAGGGCAACCAGACCGTCCGCAAGGTGTTTGCCGACTACTACAAGGAGCCGCGCAAGACCGATTGGTCGGTCAAGGTGGCCGATCTGACCGGCGATACGACCTATTCGGTTGCTGTACAGGCTGTAACCTCCTTCGGCGCGGCAAGTGAGCCGATCACCGCGGCGGAGGACGTGACCACCGGCGCGGGCTACAAGCCGGTTTATCCGGCCGAGGCCATTCTGGACGTGGACTTCTCGAAGGACGCGACCGGCGCGGACGCCAAAGGCCATACCCTGACCGTGTACGGCGAGCCGCAGTTTGTGAAGGATGCAGCCACCGGCCGCACCGTCGCTTCCTTTGACGGCGTGGACGACGGCCTGCGCTACTCCATGACCGACGAGGACTACGCCAAGCTGACCAAGAACTTTACCATCGAGCTGTACTATATGCCGAAGGATACCAAGAACAATAACCCGATGGGCAATACCCAATCGGCCGGCTTCTGCTTCGAGCAGAAGAGCGGCACCAATACCCTGCAATTCTGGGCGCACATCGGCGGCAGCTACAAGAAGCCTGAAGCCGCGGTAACAGCAAACGCATGGAACCACATCGTGGGCACCTACGACGGCGAGAACGTTAAGATGTACTTAAACGGTGAACTGATGAGCACGGTTGCTGCGTCCGGCTCCATGACCGAGCCGCCGCATTACCTGTTCCTCGGCGGCGACACCACCTCCTCCGGTGAGCTTGAGTATCAGGCCAACTGTGAGATCGCGCTGGCCCGTGTCTACACCGGCACCATGACCGCGGACGACGTCAAGGCCGCATATGAATCCGCATCCGCCAAGATCGAAAATCCGTCCATCGAGGTTTCGGTTTCCGGCGAGACCCGCGTCAATCTGGAAGACAGCGAGGTTCCGTTCCTGTTCTCGATGAACAACATGGAGCGCGTAGCCGCAACCACTCTGACCTTTGAGGTTTCCGACAAAACGCTCGTCACCGACGGCAAGCTGACCGGCCTGAATGGTTTCAAGGCGCTTGACGGCATCAAGTGGACCGAGGACGGCGATAAGCTGACCGGCACCCTGACCCTTAGCTATCTGAATGGCGGCAGCCTGACCAGCACGGAGCTGACCGATATCGCACGCCTGACCTTTGCGGCAGCCGGTTCGAGCGGTAAAGCTGCGGTCAAGCTGACTGGCGTACAGGTGGCCGGCTACGATGAGAACGGCGAGGCTGTTTATCTGGACAGCACCATCACCGCCGCGGAAGCCATCACCGCCATCGGCTCCAAATACGATGTAAACACCGACGGCGTGGTTGATCTGCTCGATATCGCGCACGCACAGAAATACTACCAGCTGAACAGCAATTCCGCGAACTGGGAGCAGGCCAAAAACTGCGACGTGACCGGCGACAGCATGATTGATCTGGAAGATTTGATTGCAATCCTGCGCGCTTACGCCGCATAACCGACACAAAAAATGGGGACAGCCGGACAGTGGGAAACCGCTGCCCGGCTCTGCCCGTGACAGGAGGATTCTTTTTATGAAATCGTATCAAAAATACGCACGCCGCACTGCTGCGCTGTTGCTTGCCTGTGGTGTACTGACCGCACAGGCGTGGGCGGCCAAGATCACCCCATCGACCACGGCGGTGACACTCAGGAGCGGTGAGCAGACCTTCACCGTAGATGTAAAGCTGGCCGAGGATAACGCCTTCGCGGGCGCCGAGTTTGGTCTGGACCTGCCCGAGGGCGTGACGCTGACCAAGGTGGAGTTTCTGGATCCGTCTGTGCAGAACGCCAACCACTCGCCCGAGGTTACGGTGGACGGCCGCACGTATTTCGGCTTTTACACCGCCGAAAATACCTTCTCCGGCAATATTTCGGTCGCGCGTTTGACCTTTACCTACACCGGTGAGACGAACACCTCCTTCTCACTCGGCTCGTCCAAGGTGGTCACTGTGCAGGAGGATGGCTCGACAAAGGGCGACACCAGCTCGGAGCCGTTCACCGTACAGATCACCCGCAAGAGCAGCAGTTCGGGCGGCTCCAGCTCGTCCGGCACGAGTACGTCTACCGGTTTGGATTCTTCCAGTGTGTCCAATCCCTTCACCGATCTGGACGGTCACTGGGGCAAGGACGCTATTCTCGCGGCGGTGAACGACGGATTGTTCAGCGGCACAAGCGCAACTACCTTCAG
>JBJDZO010000103.1:0-3665 GCA_051868095.1 Butyricicoccus sp.
TAAGCTCATTTACGGTGACAATACTTGGCTGGCGACGGCCCGGGAAGATAACTCGGCGCGCACACAAATCAGACGGTAACTTCGGTTGCCGTCTTTTTTTGCGTTCAGGTGATACGGAAAACATAAATCTTGCACGATTGCAAAATGTCCCCGCTTTGCGGGGACATTTATCACAGAAAATATTCATTTTCGCGGCGAACTGCCAATTTTGCGGAAAAATCCTTCGCGAATGCTTGATACGCCGGAACTTCCATGTTTTTCGCGCCAATCGGACAACGGCGGATGCAGCGGAAGCAGGCAAGACACTTGCTGTCATCAATCTGAGTGAAATCCCGCGGATCGATGGCACCCTGTGGGCACTCGCGTGCACATAGGCCACATTTTACACATGTATCGTTCGTCTGCGGACGGAATTTGCCGCGTTCTCCGCCTTCGCGGTAAGGGCGGTTTCCAGGAACCGAAACCGGAAGCAGACTGCCTTTTTCCAGTTTGGCGGCTGCCTGCGCGGCAAACGCACGGTCCTCTGCCAAATCATCAGCGTTCGGACGACCGACCTGAATTTCTCCGTAAGTATGCTGCGCGACAAGCGCCGCGGCTGCAAACGGCACAAATCCGGCAGCCCGGACAATGTCCTCCATTTCGAGCAATGCGTCATCGTAATGCCGATTTCCGTAGGTCACGGTAAGGATGCAGGGCGTGCCATGTCCCTGAAGCTGTGCAAGCCGGGCGGCAAAGCCTTCATACAGACGGCCAGCATAGACCGGTGCGCCAAAGACCACCACCTCGTCCGCACCAAAGGGCGCGGGCAGCGGGGCGTCAAACCGGGTCAGGTCACAGGAAACCGCATCGGGTGCAAATGCGCGGGCAATGGTCTCAGCGCCGGTTTTCGAAGTACCGGTCGGGGAAAAGAAAACAGCGGTGATTTTCATAAAATCTCCTCCTAAGAGAAAGACGGCCGCGTGAAACGGCCGCCTTTTTACGTTACAGATTGTTCTTGCTGGGCTCCTGCTCGCAGTACGCGCAGCGATAGCGACCGTTTTCGCTGAGGTAGAAAATGTGGTCGATTTCTTCCTCAATCGAGGTGATGCAGCGCGGATTCTTGCAGCGGATGACATTCACCAGCTTGCGCGGCTTGGCTAGCTTCTTCTTTTCAACAATCCGGCCGTCGCGGATAATATCAATTGTAATATCCGGGTCCACGTAGCCAAGTACATCAAGATCCAAATCAATCATGCTTTCGATTTTAATGATGTCCTTGTGGCCGTGCTTGTTCGAGCGTGCGTTGCGAATCAGCGCAACACAGCAATCCAGCTTGTCCAGTCCGGCGAGATGATAAATCTGCATGCCGGTGCCGGCCTGAATGTGGTCGATGACCAGACCATTCTGGATGGAATCAATATTCAGCATGGGTTCAGTCCTCCTTTGCCAGACCGAGCAGAGTCATGATGAGTGCCATACGGACGTATACGCCGTTCTGAGCCTGCTCGAAGTAGGCCGCACGCGGGTCGTCGTCCACGTCGAGCGCGATTTCGTTGACGCGGGGCAGCGGATGCAGCACCGCCATATCCTCCTTGGCCAGCGCCATCTTGTCAGTGGTTAGGATGTAGGTGTCCTTCAAACGAATATAATCCTCTTCGTTGAAGAAACGCTCGCGCTGTACGCGGGTCATGTACAGGATGTCCAGACGCGGCATAGCGTCCTCGAGGCTGGTCACCTGCTCATAGGGGATGCCCTTCGGCTCAAGCACTTCGCTGATGACATACTCGGGAACGCGCAGTTCCTCAGGCGAAATCAGGATAAAGCGAATGCCCGAATAGCGGGACAGCGACTTGATGAGCGAATGAACGGTACGGCCGAACTTGAGGTCACCGCACAGACCGATGGTCAGGTCGGACAGACGGCCTTTGCGGCGGCGGATGGTCATGAGGTCGGTCAGGGTCTGGGTCGGATGCTGATGGCCGCCGTCACCGGCATTGATGACCGGAATGCTGGAATAACGGGCCGCACGCAGCGGAGCGCCTTCCTTGGGATGACGCATGGCCGCAATATCGGCGTAACCCGAAATCACGCGGATGGTATCGGCGACGCTTTCGCCCTTGGCTGCCGAGGAAGAATCGGCGCTGGAAAAGCCGAGCACCGAGCCGCCCAGATTGAGCATGGCGGCCTCAAACGACAGACGGGTACGGGTGGAGGGTTCATAGAACAGGGTGGCGAGCTTCTTGTGTGCGCACACATTCTGGAAGGCTGCCGGGTCGGCTACAATGCGGTCGGCCAGACGCAGCAGGGAATCAATTTCCTCGACCGAAAAGTCGAGCGGGTCAATCAGATGACGCATAATTTCCTCCGATCAAATAGGATAAGCTTCATTAGTTCTATGATAGTATGGCGAGCGCGGCTTGTCCAGTGATATTTTTCAGAATCTGCGCGGGAAGAGGACATTTTCACTAAATTCTGAAAATTATTTTGATAGGCTGAAAAATATTTGTATATTTTAATGGTCTGCGGACGATTCTCGGCGGTTCTGAACGAAGAAGAGCGGGCGGCATCCGGAGAAAATCAGCAGTTTGCACAGAAAATAATTGCGAATCCCGGCCGAACCGTCTATAATAAAATTAGATAAGGAGGCGAATTGAATGGAAAGAAAAGCAATTTTTATCCCGAGCTCGTCTGGTAAGGTATCCCTCAAGGCCGTCCCCGGACATTTTGCGACCAACCACTCCCATGTAAACTACTACATCGACATGACCGACATCAAGAGCAACCAGCGTGTCGCGGAGGAAATCGCAAAAATGCTGGTACCGCAGTACAGTTCCTCCACCGAAATCCGGGCAATCCTGTGTCTCGACGGCACCGAAATGATTGGCGGCTTTCTGGCCCAGCAGCTTTCCAAGAGCAGCTATCGCGGCGTGAATCACGGCGAAGCCATCTATGTGCTGACCCCGGAATTCAACAAGGTCGGCCAGATGATGTTCCGCGACAACTTCCGCCCGGTCATCAACCATCAGAATGTGATTCTGCTGATGGCCTCCGTGACAACCGGTATGACCGTACAGCAGGGCGCGGAATGCATCAGCTATTACGGCGGCAATCTGTGCGGCGTGTCCGCGATTTTCAGTGCGCTCGACCGCGTCAATGACATCCGAATCAATTCCCTGTACCATATCAACGACCTGCCCGGTTATGACAGCTATCCCTCTTCCCGGTGTCCGTTCTGCGGGCGCGGCGAAAAGCTGGATGCGATCATCAACGGTTTCGGATATTTTAAGATTTGACGGAAATTCCCTGTCCGGCGTGTGTCCGCGGGCAGGGAATTGTTGCGTCACGCTGCAAATTGTGGTATGATATATCCAACGAAATACCTGTGTTTTGCGCACAGAAGGAGGAGTGCCCGATGAAGATCACCCGGGACAGCGCTGTGGGACAGACCCGGTCGGGAAAACCGGTGGAACGATATATTCTGGAGGGCGGCGGCCTGCGCGCAGCAGTCCTGACGTATGGCGGCACTCTGCAGAGCCTGTGGGTGCCCGACCGGCAGGGCACGCTGCGGGATATCGTACTTGGCTGCGATACGGTCGCGGACTACCAGACGCAGGACAAATTTCTCGGCGCGCTCATCGGCCGGTATGCCAACCGCATCGGCCGCGGCCGATTTACGCTCCATGACG
>JBJDZO010000104.1:0-3655 GCA_051868095.1 Butyricicoccus sp.
TCAGTTCATTCACACGAACCACTCTTAAGTAATTGAAATACTCATCCAAAGCGATATACCGATCTCTATCACTGGGGTCAACGTAATAGAATTCACTGTCACAATCCGGATAGAACATCAGGCCGAATACTTCGATGGAATCCCGAAAAATATTCACGGCGCGAAGTCCTTTTTGGTCGGATTCGTATCCAATAGACCCTTGGCATACTTCGCTCTCAGCACGCTTCTTATCTCGTTCCACTATCCGTATGAATTTTGGCATAAGGAAATCAGCATCATCCAAGGAATTCGGGAATATTGGCTGTAAAGATTTTAACTCAAGTAAACGCGCCTTTTCTCCAGCGCTTTCCTTCACTACTTGTGCACCCTTTTTCACCGTATTCCCCATGGACTCTGCAATGACTGAGACATCCGTAAAATCAATCTTACCATCGTCATTCTGGTCTATGGTGTGAATCGCGTTGTCTAATAAGTTCCTTGCGGTTTTCCCAGCACCCGCGACCAATGTCTCAAACTTTATTTTTTTCTCCATCACAAGTTCCTCCAAGTTATAGTTTATAATAGGGCTTGTAAATTTCGCGTTGCCGATCAATCATCATGCACTTTGGATTCACAAAAAACAGTATAAAGAGAATACAGCCGCTAAGGGGTCGAGACACTCCTCTCCCCCCTAACGGCTGTATCTTTCTACTAGCTCAACGACATTTTATTTGGGGAGCTTTTCTTTTATCCGTTCTTTTTCTTGTACTTGCCGGTCATGTAAACCGCAAAGATTACCATCAGAACCGCGCCTGCGCCGAGACCAACCCAGCCATTGCCGGTGATGCCGGCCACCAGATAGCCGACGAAGCACATGACCGCGACGGTCAGCGCATACGGAATCTGGGTGGAAACGTGGTCAAGATGCTTACACTGCGCACCCGCAGACGCCAAAATGGTGGTGTCCGAAATCGGGGAGATGTGGTCGCCGCAGACCGCGCCCGCCAGACAAGCTGCAACCGTGATGGTCAGCATGTTGAGGGTGGCCGCATCCGGGAAAATCGAGAAGGCAATCGGGATCAAGATGCCAAAGGTGCCCCACGAGGTGCCGGTTGCAAAGGCAATGCCGAGCGCGATGACGAAGAAAATCGCAGGCATCAGGCCGAGCAGCATGCTGCCCTCGCTGCCCTGCACCAGACCGGCGACAAAGCCGCGCAGGTTGAGGTAATCGGCCGAGCACACGCCCGACAGCGTCCACGCGAAGGTCAGGATGAAGATGGCGGGCACCATGGCCTTGAAGCCCTCGGTGAAGGACTCGCAGAACTGGCCAAAGTTCAGGATGCCGCGCGGGATGTACATCAGGAAGGTAAAGATCAGCGTCGCAAACGAACCGAGCACGAGCGCGGTCGACGACGAGCAGTCCGCAAATGCGTCAACGATGGAAACGCCGCCCTCAAAGAAGCCGCCGGTGTAGATCATTGCGAGCACGCACGAGCCGATCAGCACCGCGATCGGCAGGATAAGGTCGATGACCTTACCCGCGCCGCAGATGACGGTCGCTTCCTCGCCGGTGGAATCGAGCTTGCCGCTCTTTTCGATTTCACGGGCATATTTGCCCATCGCAAAGAAGTCGATATCGGCCGTCATGACCCAGATCAGGAAGGCCAGCGTCAGCAGCGCGTAGAGATTGAACGGAATGGTCTGCAAAAACAGCGAGAAGCCGTCGATCGTGGCGTCCTCAGGCAGCGAGGCACCGACCGCCGCTGCCCACGAGGAGATCGGCGCGATGATACAGACCGGTGCGGCGGTCGCGTCGATGATGTACGCGAGCTTGGCGCGGTTGATCTTATACCGGTCGGTGACCGGACGCATAACCGTGCCGACGGTCAGGCAGTTGAAATAATCGTCTACGAAGATCAGTGCACCCAGCGCGGTCGTCGCAAAGGATGCTCCGCGGCGGGACTTGATGCGGCGGGTCGCCCATTCGCCGTAGGCGCGGGATGCGCCCGATTTGGTGATGAGCGAAACAAGGATGCCCAGCATAACAAGGAACAGAACGATCTCGATGTTGCCGCTGACCTTTTCGCCCATGATGCCGAACATGGTCTCGGTCGCTGCCAGCGGATGCAGACCGGTGAACATCAGCGCACCGACGAAAATACCGATGAACAGAGAGGAATACACCTCTTTGGTCAGCAGCGCGAGTGCGATTGCGATGACAGGCGGCAGAACCGCCCAAAAAGTACCGCTCATAATAATTTACTCCTTTTCCCCCGTATCACACGGAATTGTTAAAGAATACATTAGAAATTTTACAGCATTTTTCTCTTTTTTTCAACCATTCACCCATAATTTTTTGCTTCAGAACACGCCGAGATGGCTCAGCAGGATGCGCAGACCCATTAAAATCAGCAGTGCGCCGCCCGCGAGTTCGGCTCGCGCCGCGTATTTCTCCCCGAATACCGAACCGATGCGCACGCCCGCGGCCGAAAATACAAATGTTGTCGCGCCGATGATGGCCACCGCGCTCCAAATGTCCGCGCCGAGGAAGGCGAACGTCACGCCGACGGCCAGCGCGTCAATGGCGGTCGCCACCGCAAGCGGCAGCATACGCAGCGGCGCATAGGAGCTGTCCACGTCCTCTTCTTCCCCGCTGACCGCTTCGCGGATCATGTTGCCGCCGATGAACGCCAGCAGCACAAACGCGATCCAATGGTCGATCGATTCAATATACCCGGCAAACTGCGTGCCGAGGAAACAGCCGATGAGCGGCATGAGCATCTGGAACCCGCCAAACCACAGCCCGCAGATCAGCGAGCCTTTTGGCTCATACTTCGGCGTCGCCAGACCCTTGCCGACCGATACCGCGAACGCATCCATCGACAGCCCGACCGCAATCAGAAACACTTCCCAAAATCCCATAAACAGTTCCTCCATCCGCTTATTCTTATGCGAAGACAATAAAAAAAGACGCATGCACGGCAGGAAAACCCTGCTGTACATGAGTCTCGTCCATTAAGATCCGCCAGGCGCACGGCCAGTATGTTGACGGATCACGCTTTGTGCGCGTACTACTCCCTCATGGGGTATTCCCATGATAGCGTGCCCGCCTGTGGTTAGTCAATCACAACATCCAGCGCGTCCGCAATCACACGGTAGGCTTCGGTCAGCCGCGCAAACGACCACGCGGCATTTGCCGGACTGGTCGAAGGCAGTTTGACCGCAGGCAGGCCGGTCTGCGGCTGGCATAATTTTGTATATAGCTTGTGGGAGGCCGCACCCGTGCAGAAAATGGTGTGGATGCCGGTCTTTTTCAGAAGGGCGGCGATATCATTCGGCACCGGGTTGCGAATGGCGGCATCCGACGCGCCGCGAATCTCACAGGATGCCAGCGTGTCCCACATGGCGATGCCGTGCCGGAGCACCATAGCGCGTTTTTGGTCTATGGTCTCGGGCTTCGGTTCCCCGAGCACGGCTGCCAAGACCGGCCAGAACCGATTCTGCGGATGTCCGTAGAAAAAGTTCACCTCGCGCGACTTGGGGCTTGGAATCGACCCCAAAATCAGCACACGGGAGTGCTCGTCATACAGCGGCCCAAAGGTATGGTGCACCACTTCATAGTCCATCGGTCCCCCCTCCTTCCATCACCGTGCGAAAGGCCCGGAACGCGCTCGGC
>JBJDZO010000105.1:0-3650 GCA_051868095.1 Butyricicoccus sp.
CCGACTGGCCGATGCCGACCTACGGCAAGATGCTGTTCTACGTATAAGAAATCAGAAAGCCTTCCCCGTAAAAAGGGAAGGCTTTTTATTCCTGTTTCAGCAGCCAATCGATTGTTGTGTCCAGTGCCTGTGCATAAAATTGCAGCTCGTAGTCTGGAATGACACGTGCGCCGGTTTCAACCCGGCTAATCGCTTTTTGATTGATTTCCATGCCAAGAAGCTGCAATTTGGCGGCTAACTGCTCTTGTGATAGCTTCTTTTCTTCCCGGAGCAATCGAATGCGAATGCCTGCAATATTACAGCGCTCACCATATGCGTATATTTTCATGCTATCGCCACACAATATCCAAAAGATGAGTAATTATATTTTGACGATACCATGATTTTTATGCTACAATTATCCCAATGATGACTAAAAGGGGGATTTTAGAATGGCTGAGTTCTGTCTGGAATGCTGGAACATGTTAAATGATACAAAGTATACCGAAAGAGATTTGGTACTGTCTCATTTTTCTGATTTATGTGAAGGCTGTGGGCAATATAAGAAAGTTGTTGTGCGTGAACGCCGCCTGAAATTCCTGTATGACATGCGGAAAAGGAAAAAATGAGTGCTCTACAATCAAAACAGGCCGCGCCTTGAGTTTGCCGCACCGGTATGATAGAATAAGTCCAGACTTCAATGAATGGAAAGGTGGATGAACATGCCGCTGCCAACCGCTTTCTGCGCACGGATGCAGGCGCTTCTCGGGGAGGAATATCCGGCGTTTGCCGACAGTCTCGCCGCCGCACGCAGCCTTGGACTGCGCGTGAACCCGCTGCGCACCGCGCCCGAAGCTTTTGCCGCGCGCGGGCTGTTTCCGCTCACGCCTGTGCCGTGGTGCGCCGAGGGCTTCTATTATCCCGCAGCCGCGCGTCCGGGCAAGCATGCGCTCTATGAGGCGGGCGTTTACTACATTCAGGAGCCGAGCGCCATGGCGGTCGGAGCGGTCGCGGACGCAAAGCCGGGCGAATGGGTGCTCGACCTGTGCGCCGCGCCCGGCGGTAAGACCACCCATCTGGCCGGACGTATGCGCGGACAGGGCGTTCTGATTGCCAATGAGATTCATCCCGCACGCGCGAAAATTCTGGCGCAGAGCATCGAGCGGGCGGGCATTCGCAACGCCGCAGTTACGAACGAAACCCCGCAGAGGCTGGCCGCGTATTTTCCGGAAGCATTTGACTGCGTGGTGGTGGACGCGCCATGCTCGGGCGAGGGCATGTTCCGCAAGGACGAGGACGCGGCAGGCGAATGGGACGAAGGTTCGCCCACGATGTGCGCCGCCCGACAGGAGGAAATTCTGGACGAAGCCGTGAAAATGGTGCGTCCGGGCGGGCGGCTGGTTTACTCGACCTGCACCTTTGCGCCCGAGGAAAACGAAGGCACCCTGACCCGGCTGCTTGCGCGGCATCCGGATTTTTCGATTGCCGCAGTGGAGGGGTATCCGTGGTTTTCTGCCGCACGGCCCGACTGGTGGCCGGATGCGCCCGCGTCGGTCGCACACGCCTTCCGGCTGTGGCCGCATAAGCTCGCGGGCGAGGGGCATTTCTGTGCGCTGCTCGTACGGGACGGCGGCGGAGAACGTGAACAGCCCGCGCCCGCAAAGCCGCTTGCCAAGCTGCCGCCCGAGTTTGCCGACTTCGCAAAAGATACGCTGTGCGCCCCGCTGGACGCGGATATCCTGCGCGCAGGCGACCGGCTGTGGGCGGCGCCGTCCGATCTGCCGGCACTGGACGGCCTGCGAGTACTGCGCACCGGTCTGGAGCTGGGCACGCTCAAAAAAGGCCGCTTCGAACCGGCTCACGCGCTGGCGCTTGCGCTCACGCCCGGAGAAGTCGGCCGCGCGGTTGATTTTCCGTCGGACAGCGTCGAAATCATGCGCTATCTGAAGGGTGAGACCCTGCCCGTAGACGGGGAAAACGGCTGGACGCTTGTATGCGCAGACGGTTTTGCACTCGGCTGGGGCAAGACCGTAAACGGCACGCTCAAAAACCATTATCCCAAAGGGCTGCGCTGGAAATAACAAAAACCCGCCTGGAAAATAGCCTTCCGGGCGGGTTTCTTTTTACTTTTGACCGAAATGCTTGCGCTCGTAGAATTCCAGACAGCGGTACTGCTGCACCAGCGCCGCGTCCGCGTCATCCAGTTCACCGGTCAGTGTGCCGTCGCCGGTCAGGTACAGGCCGGATACGCTCAGCACCGGCACCGCTTCGCTGCATGCGCGGGTGGCCTGCATATAAGCCGGGCCGTCCCAGCCGCATTCGCGGAACAGCTGATCCATCAGGAAATAGGGGCCGAGGTCGCGGCCTTCGCCCACGAACCGGTTTCCCAGCACCTGTTTTGCGGCGTCGTTCGCCCAGATCAGGTAACGGGTGGTGTAGTAATTGCGGAAGCCCTCCTCCGAGCTGCCGAAATTGAGGTCAATGCCCAGCTCGGCATAGACGCTGCTGTTGTCGCCCAGCCACGGCTTGTGGTCGCCGAACAGCACGATGACCACCGGGTCATCTGATGCGCGATAGTGGTCAAAAAAGTCCTTCAGATGGGCGTTGGTGTCCGCAATCGAGCCGAAATAGTTGTTCAGAATATTCTGGCTTTCCTCGGTATACACGCCCGGCTTCACATAATCCACGCCATAATCGTTCTTGTCGCGGGTGTAAGGGCCATGGCCCTGATAGGTGACGCTGAACGAGAAATAGGGCTGGTCGCTTTCGGCCTTGTGCTGCTCGTGGAGGTTCACCAGCTCGGGGAACACGATGCGGTCCATCGCAATCTCCCCATTTGCCATGTCGCCATAGTGGTTTTCGAGGAAATTATAGCTTTCAAAGCCCAGATTGGCGTTGATGTTCACGCGGTTGTAGAACCAGTCATAGCTCGGGTGGCTGCCCGTGACCGTGTAGCCCTGCTCGGCAAAGTAGCGTGCATAGGAATTGGTCGGGCTGCGGAACGAGCCGAGGTCACAGTAGCCGGTCAGGAAACAGCGCTCGGTGTCGATGGTGCCGCCCGCGAAGATGTTGGTCAGCAGATTGCCCGAAATGCCCTCGGCTTCGAGCTTGTGGAACTCCTCATAGGGATCCACGTTGAATTCGATCTGATCGTACACCGAGAAATCCGCGTAAGCCTCGAGCATAATGCCGAGCACGTCCACCTTCTGTTCTTCGGGGATGTCGGCGTCGGTGTACTGCGCGAGCACATCGGCCGCTTCGTCCGCGTCATAGCCTTCGGGCGGGGTGTCGATGGCCGACTGCACCGAGTACAGGAACGGATAGACAAAGCCCTTGGATATGTAGAGCTGGGTGGTGGACCAGCGGTTGATGAGGTCGTAGTTCTCGGTCTTGTTCGTGTAAATGTCCGCGTCGGTGTACAGCCGGGCCATGGGAAGCAGGCACAGCAGCAGCACGAGCACGCCTGCAATCCGTGCCTTCCACGGCAGCTGGGCGCGTGCCACAAGCGCGAGGAACACGACCGCAGCCACCAGCACCACCAGCGCCGCGAGCATGGATTTGGTCACAAACAGCTCGTACCGGTCGGTCATGTTGCCGGCTTCCTTGACAAGCAGGATGTCCTCGAACAGCAGCGGGTCGTTGCGGAACTGGAGCTTGAACCAGCTTGCGAT
>JBJDZO010000106.1:0-3645 GCA_051868095.1 Butyricicoccus sp.
GTCAGCCCGAGAGCCTTATGGCCGCAGGACAAACGGGATACGGAGGGATAAATCGTGCTGTCAAAACTGTGGGTAAGTTTTCTGGCGCTCAGCCTGCTTTTCGGGAGCATCACCGGACGGATGGATGCCGTCTCTGCGGCAGCTGCCGCGGGCGCAGCGTCTGCAGTGGATCTGATCCTGAAAATCACGGGGCTGATGTGCCTGTGGTCGGGCGTGATGGAACTGGTTTCGGCTTCCGGGCTGGCCGGAAAGATCGAATGGCTGCTCCGTCCTGTCCTGCGCAGGTTGTTTGGACACGCCGCAAAGGATCGAAAAGCCATGGAGCTGGTCAGCGCGAACGTGACGGCAAATTTGCTTGGGCTGAGCAATGCCGCAACACCAATCGGGCTTCAGGCCGTTTCCAGACTTTACGATACAGCAGGACGCCGGGGCTCGCCGGACGCAGTGCTCACGCTCATCACGCTGAATACCGCATCCATCCAGCTCATCCCATCCACAGTGGCCGCTGTGCGGGCCGGCTATGGCGCCGCGCAGCCGTTTGATATCATGCCGGCTGTGTGGTGCGCCTCGCTTGTCTCGGTGGTGACAGTTCTTCTCATAGCGCGCGTACTTCGCCCTTTTTTTCCGAATGATGAGAAATAGGGCAAAACAGAGAATGGAAAAATTTGCTGTAAATTCAATTTACAGTTTGTATTATCCACTATTTTGGGCGCGAATTATGTCGCAATCGGGCGAAGCAGGAAAATAATCTCACATTAAGGAAAAAATGAAAAATATAGCCGGTTACCTTGAAAAAAGGGAGGGAGCGATATTTCGTTTTTCATACCTGCGTTTTTGACGGCGATTGGACTTTACGCTCTGTATGGAGGGGTGGACGTATTTTCGACATTTCTCGACGGCGCGAAAAAAGGACTTGCCACAGCGATTGGGATTTTGCCAACGCTGGTCGGCTTGCTGACCGCAGTCTCTATGCTGCGGGCGTCGGGCTGCATTGACCTGACAGGGAAATTTTTGGCTCCGTATATATCTGTCCTCGGGATCCCGGAGGAATGCACCGCACTGGCGTTGCTCAAACCAGTGAGTGGCGGGGGCGGGCTCGCGCTTGGCAGCGAGATTATCCGCATATGCGGTGCGGACAGCTATCCGGGACGGGTTGCTGCCGTGATGCTCGGTGCTTCGGAAACGAGTCTGTACACCATCAGTCTGTACTGCGGGCACCTCGGGATGAAGAACACGCGCTATGCGCTCCCCGCGGCGCTGGCGGGGGACTTGGCCGCCTTTGCCGCATCCGCATTTTTTGTGCGTGTTTTCTTCTGAGACAATATATCACCTAATATTATACAGGGTTATAGGAATAAATCCAGCGTTTTTCAAAAAATCGTCGTTCTCGTCAAAAAATACTACTCATATTTGACATTTATTACAAGTACTTATCTGGAAAACCTATAAGAATATAAGATTTATGTGTGTCAAGGGAAAAATCAAACAATAGGCGCTTCTCCGAACAGTGTAAATAAAAAAAGCTGGAGCAAAATGCTCCAGCTTTTTACAGTTCATGAGAACCTTACTTCTTTTCAGCCTCGGGCTCCGGCAGGATTTCCTTGCCGTTGCGGTCGTACTCGAAGAAGCCCTTACCGGTCTTGATGCCCAGCCAGCCAGCACGAACCATCTTGCGCAGCAGCGGATGCGGACGGTAACGCGGGTCACCGGTCTCGTTGTGGATGGTTTCCATGATGGCCAGGTTTACGTCATGGCCAACCAGGTCAGCGGTGTGCAGCGGGCCGGAACGCATGCCGGCGCCGAGCTGCATCGCACGGTCGATGTCGTGAGCCGATGCCAGACCGTCAGCGTAGATGCTGATCGCCTCGTTCATCATCGGGATAAGCATGCGGTTTACTACGAAGCCCGGGCCTTCCTCAACCTTGATCGGGGTCTTGCCGACCGACTTCATCAGATCAAACGCAAAGTTGAAGGTCTCATCCGAAGTCTGGATTGCGCGGACAACCTCAACCAGCTTCATAACCGGAGCCGGGTTGAAGAAGTGGCAGCCAACAAACTTGTGGGAGCGGTGCGGGATTGCAGCCGCCATTTCGGTGATGGACATCGCCGAAGTGTTGGAAGCGAAGATGGTCTTCTCCGGGCAGATCTTGTCCAGCTCCTTGAGCAGGGACTTCTTGATGTCCATGCGCTCAACGATAACCTCCATGACAAAATCAGCGTCTGCGGCGAGATCCTTGTCAATGGTGGTTACCAGACGGCGCTGGCAGTCCTTGCGGAAGTCGGCGTCAATCTTGCCCTTCTCGAGCAGGAAATCCAAGCCCTTGTAGATGCGCAGCTCGCCGGAATCGACGAACGGCTGCTGTACGTCGGCCAGAACAACGTCGTGGCCTGCGGTCAGGAATACCTGCGCGATACCAGCACCCATCATGCCGGCGCCAAATACACAAACTTTCATGAATCTGTTCTCCTCAATCTCTCACAAATTTCCCTTACTTGTTCTTGAATTCCTTAGCCGGCTTCTCCTTGTTCTTGTCCAGGAACCAAGCCATGCCGTACTTCTGATCCTCGGTTGCGAAGCACTGACCGAAGCAGTTGCCCTCGAACTTCAGAGCGGAATTCAGGTCGGTCTGCATGCCGACGTTGACAGCTTCCTTCACCAGAGCAACCGCGATCGGAGCCTGTGCTGCGATCTCATTTGCCAGCTTCAGAGCCTCGTCCATCAGGTTCTCCAGCGGGTATACATAGTTTACCAGACCCATGGCCAGAGCATCCTGTGCGGAGTAATTGCCGCGTGCGGTGTACAGCATTTCCTTAGCCTTGCCCATGCCGACCAGACGAGCCAGACGCTGGGTGCCGCCGCAGCCTGGGGTGATGCCCAGACCAACTTCCGGCTGGCCGAACAGTGCGTTCTCAGAAGCAAGACGGATGTCGCAGGACATAGCCAGCTCGCAGCCGCCGCCCAGGCAGAAACCGTTGATCGCAGCGATAACCGGGCGCTTGAAGTTCTCGATCTTCCAGCATACGCGGTTGGACTCGTTGCCGAACAGCTTGCCTTCTGCACAGGTCTTGGTGGACATCTCTGCGATGTCAGCGCCTGCTACGAAGGAGTTGACGGTCTTGCCCTTCTTGTTGACGGTGGAGGAACCGGTCAGAACGACACAGTAAACGTCGTCCATTGCAGCAACCTGATCGAACGCTTCCTCGAGCTGTGCGTACATGTCGGTGGAGAGCGCGTTCATGGCCTTCATGTGCTCAATCTTAACGACGGCTACATGGCCCTGCTTTTCAATTACTACATCAGTCATTGGTAAGACTTCCCTTCAAAATGATGTCAAAAGGTTAAAAATTTTAAACAGCACCCATAGCAGGACATCCGAAGACGTCCTGCCAGGGGAGAGTTTACAGGGGGTTCAGAGGCGCTTTGCAAAGAGCCTCCGAGAAAACGGAGAATGGATTACTTGCAGAGCTCGTCGCGCTCTACGATGATGGCTTCGCCCATACCGCCGCCGATGCACATGGTCGCAAGACCCAGAGTCAGGTCGCGCTTGATCATTTCGTAGATCAGGGTGGTGGTGATACGGCAGCCAGCTGCACCGATCGGGTGACCCAGAGCGATTGCGCCACCGTTGACGTTGACGATGTCCA
>JBJDZO010000107.1:0-3634 GCA_051868095.1 Butyricicoccus sp.
CCGACTGTGATGATGATACCCTGATTTACTGGGGCACGCCCAAGGGTCCGGTCTGCCACACCGGCAACCGCACCTGCTTCTACACCACGCTGTGGGAGGAAGGATAATATGACATTCAGTATGCTTACCCTGCTTGGGATTGGGCTGATTGCCGTACTGGCCGTGCTGGCGATTGTCGTGATCGTCAGCCGCCGATAATAAAGAAAGGAAAGATACCAATGAATTCGTTTGAACAAATGGAAGCGGTCATCGCGCAGCGCCGTGCGGAGCCGCAGGAAAATTCGTACACCTGCTACCTGTTTGACAAGGGTCTGGATAAGATTCTGAAGAAGGTAGGCGAGGAGTGCGCAGAAACCATCATTGCCGCCAAGAACGGCGACAAGGAAGAACTGGTCGGCGAGATCAACGACGTATTCTATCACATGATGGTCATGATGAACGAGTGCGGCGTAACGCTTGAGGATGTGTGCAAGGAAATGGATGTGCGCGCAGCCAAGATCGGCAACCTCAAGAAGTTCCACGTTTCCGACCACAATACCTGATTTTGGAGCGATTCTTATGCGCAGAAAAGACCGTGAAATTTCTGGCCGCGAGAACATCGAGCCAATTTTGCAGGAATGTAAGGTGTGCCGCGTGGCGATGATTGCGGAGGGCAAACCCTATGTGATTCCGCTGAATTTCGGCTACACATGGGACGATACCGGCCTGACGCTGTATTTCCACAGCGGTCTCAAGGGCAAGAAGATTGACGCGCTGCGCGCTGACCCGCATGTTTGCTTTGAGATGGATATGCAGGGCGGGCTGACCGGCGAGGGTGATCTCGCCTGCCGGTACAGCTATGCATTTGCGTCCATCGTTGGCGAGGGCTGCATGCAGTTCGCGCAGAATAACGACGAAAAGCGCCGCGGCTTCGACATCATCATGAAGCACCAGACCGGCCGGGACGGCTGGACATACAGCGACGCGCATCTTTCGGTGGCGGAAGTGTTCTGGGTGCATGCCGATTCGTTTGAAGCATCGCAGAAGCCCAAAAAGCAGGGATAACCAAAAAGCCTTCCCACAAAACGGGAAGGCTTTTTTCTTCACTTACGCAAAGTGATAGATGGCTTTGTATTCAGCGGTCAGATTGCCGTCCGCGTCCTGCACGAGCAGCGGCGGCTCAACCACCATGCCATCGGGTGCGCTGCCCTTGCGGCATTCGATCAGCACGGCGGAGGGGGCTTTGTCCGCAGTCTGGTGCACGAAGCGCAGGCGCTTTGGAGTCAGCCGCACGCGCTGGAGCGCGGTGATGAGCGTCAGCAGGCGTTCCGGACGGAACACCATCGCGCATTTGCCGCCGCTGCCCAGTACATAGGACGCCGCAACCGCCACATCTTCAATGGTCGCTTCGCCGTCGGTGCGCGCCATGGCATGCGCGTCAAGCGGGGAGACCTTGCCCGCGCCGCGCTTGAAATACGGCGGGTTGCACAGCACATAATCCATCGAGCCGTGGGGCAGCAGGGAACGAATCTGACGCAGATCGCCGGTCAGGACATTCACGTTCGCAAGGCTGTTCTCCGTGACCGAGCGGCGGAACAGTTCGGCTGCACCTTCCTGCAATTCGAGACCGGTCATGTGCAGGTCATCCCGCCACGTGAGCAGCGTGAGCGCACCCGTGCCCGCACCGAGATCGAGCACACGCGCAAAGCGCCGCGGCCGGGCAAATGCCGAAAGCAAAACCGAATCCTGCCCCAGCTTGAAAAATGCATCGTCCTGTAAAAGCCGCAGGCCGTTCGGCAAAAATTCGGTCGTTTCCACGGTAGTCCTCCCAAAGTGCACAAAAATCTAATCTTATGATAGCAAAAAGGGCGCGTTCTGTCAAATATGCCGCAAATCCTTTGACAAAGCCGTGGAAGTACCGTACAATAATAATACATACTTTTTCCGTGGGAATCATGCATCACCGAAAGCAAAAACCTGCATACTATGGAACAGAGATAAACAGAGAGGATATCTGCCATGTTTCTCAAAGAGTTAATTGAAGATGCGCGGTCCATCCGCGACCGCGACCCGGCCGCCCGCACAACGGCTGAGGTTTTCTTATTATATCCGGGATTTCATGCGGTAATTTATCATAGACTGACCCACTGGCTGTATCTGCACAAGCGATTCTTCCTTGCGCGTATGATTTCACAGTTTGCGCGCACGATGACCGGCGTAGAGATTCATCCGGGCGCAACCATTGGCCGCGGCCTGTTCATCGACCACGGCATGGGCATCGTCATCGGTGAAACCGCCGAAGTGGGCGATTACTGCACCATTTATCACGGCGTGACGCTCGGCGGTACCGGCAAGGACACCGGCAAGCGCCATCCGACCATCGGCAACAATGTGCTGATTTCAACGGGCGCCAAGGTGCTCGGCCCGTTCACCGTGGGCGATAACTCGCGCATCGGCGCGAATGCCGTCGTTTTGCAGGAAGTGCCGCCCGATTCCACCGTGGTCGGCATCAAGGCGCGTGTCGTCAAGATTGGCGGCCACCGCGTGCCGTCGTTCGACCTCGATCAGGTCAACGTACCCGACCCGCTGTCGCAGGAGCTGTGCCGCCTCGAGCACCGCGTCTTTGCGAACGAACAGAAGCTGCGTGACGGAAATCGCGGCGTAAAACCTGAAAAATCCGAGGAAACGTCCGATTCGGAACAGAAGTGATCAAATTTAATTCGACGAAAACTGTATAAAATGATGAAGTTTCGCTTTCTTGCGGATTCTCATTTACAAATACCGAGTATTTTAGTATAATATCTTCACAGGAATGAGAATCTGTATTAGGCATAGGAGGCGAAAACATGATCCGCACGAAACAGCGGCAGCTGATTTTAGACGCCGTGATGGCCAGCACGGCCCATCCGACGGCAGACGAACTGTTCCAGCAGATCCGCGGCCAGCTGCCCACCATCAGTCTGGCGACTGTATACCGCAATTTAAACCTCCTGGCGGCAGACGGGGTCATTCGCAAGATCGAAATGCCCGGCATGCCGGACCGGTTTGACTGCACGCTGGAAACCCATGACCATCTCTGGTGCGAGTCGTGCGGGCGGGTGTTTGATTTTACCCTGCCGCAGGCGCTCGACCGGCAGATCGAGGAGGTTTCGGGCATGGAGGTGCACCGGTATACGCTGGTTGCGCGTGGAAAATGCTGTGCCTGCCGCAAGGCGGAAAGCAACTGAATCGTTTTGGAAAGCGGCGCTTCGGCGCTGTTTTCTTTTGCCCGCAGACACACAAAAAAGCCCCCGATCCGAAGATCGGGGGCTTTCTCATGCATTGGTTAAACGATGAATTGCTTACGCCTCGGTGCTGTACAGAGCAACCAGCTTCTGCAGATGTGCATAACGCTTGGTGGACTCAACCTCGGACTTGGTGAACAGGTCCTCAGCACGCTCCGGGAAGGAACGGGTCAGAGCCGAGTAACGTGCCTCGTTCATCATGAACTTGCGGTAATCCTCGGTCTTGGGCTCCTTGGACTCCAGAATGAACGGATTCTTGCCTTCCTCAGCCAGAGCCGGGTTGAAGCGGAACAGGTTCCAGTAGCCGCACTCAACGGCACGCTTCATCTCTGCCTGGCAGTTGGTCATGCCGCCCTTGATGGAGTGCATCT
>JBJDZO010000108.1:0-3612 GCA_051868095.1 Butyricicoccus sp.
CAGTCGATGAAGATATAATCGTAATCGTCCTTCACCTTGGCCAGCACATCGCGCAGCCGGAATTCCCGGCGTTCCAGTCCCAGCAAATCGATCTCCGCACCGGCCAGATCGGTGTTGGAGCCAAGCAGATCAATCCATTTGGTGTGAATGACCGCGCTTTTGACATCCGGTTCGTCGCTGATGACCAAATCATACACCGTGGTTTCGATTTCGCGCGGGTCGATGCCAAATCCGGAGGTGGCATTGCCCTGCGGGTCAAAATCACACAGTAAAACCTTTTTGCCCTTCTCCTGAAGTGCGGCAGCCAGATTGACCGCCGTGGTCGTCTTGCCGACGCCGCCCTTCTGATTGATGAGCGCTACAATTTTTCCCATAGTTCCTTCCTTATAAAAGGGGCTGACCGGAGAAAATATTTTCTCCAGACGCCGCAATATAAAATGTTACCAGGAACTATTATAACACAACCGCGGCCAAACGCAATTGCCCGGCGTCCAATGTTTCACGTGAAACCACAAAAAATTTTGTCACACCCGGTTTTTTCGCCGCAAAAAGCGAAGGGTGTTTCACGTGAAACACCCTTCTCTTTTACTTTTTGCAGTTGGGAATTAAAATATGCAGCAGTACACCATCCTCCTTATCTTCTCGCTCAACCTTTGCGTCTACGCCCGACTCCTTCATCACGCCGACCGCTTTATCCACCGTATTGAGAAAAAAACGAACGTCCTTGATCAGGCGCAAGACGGTTCGTTTTTCCTCGGTCGGCTGTTCGAGCAGCTTGTCAATGTACTGCTCAGTGCGGCTGACATTGAACTCATGCTCGATGATGTACGCGGTAGCCTGTAAGCGGTCGTTTTCCTCCGGAATACGCAGCAGTGCGCGGGCATGACGTTCGGTTAGTCCGCCGTCGCGGATCATCTGGATGTTTTTCTGCGACAGGCGCAGCAAGCGAAGCTTATTTGCTACCGCGCTTTGGGTTTTTCCGACTTTACGCGCAGCCTCCTCCTGCGTCAGGCCAAAGGTGTCGATGAGTTTTTTGAAGCCCCACGCTTCCTCAAAAAAATCCAGATCCCGGCGCTGGAGATTTTCGACCAGTGCAAGTGCGGACGAATCCTGCTCACTTGCCGCCATCACGATGCAAGGTACTTCAAGCAGTCCGGCCTGTTTGGCGGCACGCAGCCGCCGCTCTCCCGCAATCAGCTCATACCCTTCCCCGGCGCGGCGCACGGTCAGCGGATTGAGCACGCCATACTGCCGGATGGAATCGGCCAGTTGATTGATGGCTTCCGGG
The DNA here is from genome assembly GCA_051868095.1 of Butyricicoccus sp. GTDB lineage: Bacteria > Bacillota > Clostridia > Oscillospirales > Butyricicoccaceae > Butyricicoccus_B. The sequence continues at coordinate 1,289 of JBJDZO010000108.1, forward strand.
TCAAAGTATTTGCGCGGCTGGTTGGGATTGCGTGTAATGAGCGAGGTCTTGACACGCTTGAGCTGCCGGTCCGTGTTTGTGCTGCGGATATTGAGAACTGGGGACATGCAGTTTCCTCCTTCTTCTGGTGTAAGTGCCTGATGCTTATAGACTACCATTTTATACCAAAAAGTAAAGAAAAATCAACCGCGTAATAAGTATTTCCCCATTCAAATTCGAGGGATTTCGCAGAAAAAATCGCATTTCCGCCTATTTTTCGGCAAAAAATAACCTGTAGTAATCACATTACCACAGGTTATTATAAGCCGTTCTGAAATTATTTCCCGCCGAGGGGGGCGGCGCTGATTTTGGCGAAGCGGCGCGGATACTTCGCGGGTGTCACGCGGGATTTGCGGATGCAGACCACTGCGCGCGGAATGCCGCTGACCGGTACTTCATACTGTTCGACCCGTGCCGGATCGCCGCCAAGGATTTCCACCGCTTTTGCAGCCTTCTGTACTTCCTCTGCGCAGTCGTGCGCTTTCATGGCATAGAACACACCACCGGTTTTCACGAGCGGCAAAGTGAGTTCGCTAAGCACGCTCAGATCGGCCACCGCACGCGATACCGCGCAGTCAAACTCCGCACGGTGCTCCCGCGCAAATTCCTCCGCGCGCGCATGGATCGCCTGCACATTTTTCAGGCCGAGCGCCGCAATCACATCATTCAGAAAATCCATACGTTTGCGCAGCGCGTCGATCAGCACAAATTCGGTTTCCGGGCACAAAATCGCCAGCGGAAGCCCGGGAAAACCGGCGCCGGTGCCTACATCGAGCACCTTTTCCCCGGAAATCATGCGCGGTGCCAGTACGGCGCAATCAAGGAAATGCCGGGTCACGACCTCCATTGGGTCGGTTACGGCGGTGAGGTTCATCACCTTGTTTTTCTCGAGCAGCAGCTCAGAGAATTTCAGAAGATTATCCACAGTTTGGGGATAACTCTGTGTGCTGAGTATACCGAGTCCCTGTTCCAGGGTCTGTCGTTCGTTCATTCGGCACTCCCCTTTCCGGTTTCCAGATAGATCATCAGCGCGGTCAGGTCAGCGGGCGACACGCCCGAAATGCGGCTGGCCTGTCCGATGTTCACCGGACGGATCCGGCCAAGCTTCTGACGCGCCTCAATGCGCAGCGACGGCACCGTATCATAGTCGATATCCTCCGGCAGCGCACGGCCCTCCATTTTACGGAACTGCTCGACATCGCGGAGCTGCCGCTTGATATAGCCGTCATACTTGACGCGGATTTCCACCTGTTCCCGGATCACCGCGGGCAGCGCCGGACGTTCCGGGTCAAACGCGGCCAGCGCATCGTAAGTGAGTTCCGGGCGACGCAGCAGGTCAATCAGCTTCATACCCGATTTGAGCGGCGTAGAGCCATGCGCAGTCAAAAACGCCTGCACAGCATCGGTCGGCCCAACCGTGACTTTGTCCAGCCGTTCGATTTCACGTGAAACAATTTCATATTTTTCCTGAGTGCGTGCCAGCCGTTCCGGGCTGTTCAGCCCCACACGCGCACCAATGCCCATCAGTCGTTCATCCGCGTTGTCCTGCCGCAGCAGCAAACGGTATTCCGAACGCGAGGTCATCATGCGGTACGGCTCATTCGTGCCGCGTGTCACCAGATCATCAACCAGCGTGCCAATATAGCCGTCCGCACGGTCCAGAATCATCGGCGGTTCGCCCTTGAGCCTCAGCGCCGCGTTCACGCCCGCAACCAGTCCCTGTGCTGCCGCTTCCTCATAACCGGATGAGCCGTTGAACTGACCCGCGCCATACAGGCCGCGGATTTTCTTGGTTTCCAGCGTCGGCAGCAGCTCAGTCGGATCGACGCAGTCATACTCAATCGCATAGGCCGGGCGCATGACTTCCGCATGTGCAAAGCCGGGCAGCGTATGCAGCATTTTGAGCTGTACTTCCTCGGGCATGGACGAAGAAAATCCCTGAATATACATTTCCTCGGTGTCAAGACCCATCGGCTCAATGAAAAGCTGATGGCGGGGCTTATCGGCAAACCGCACGACCTTATCTTCAATCGATGGGCAATACCGCGGGCCAATGCCATCGATTTTGCCCGAATAGAGCGGCGAACGGTCCAGATTCTCACGGATAACCTGATGCGTTTCCGCGGTTGTGTAGGTCAGATGACAGACCGCGCGGTTGGGCGGCGGGCTGATCGAATCGAACGAAAACGGAATAATCTCCTCCTCGCCCTCCTGTACCTCCAGCCCGGTAAAATCAATCGAACGGCGATTGACGCGCGGCGGTGTACCGGTCTTAAAGCGCATCA
>JBJDZO010000109.1:0-3575 GCA_051868095.1 Butyricicoccus sp.
CGGCTTGCGTTAAATCCACCTGCTACAATATGAGAAAAGCCGGTTTTGCCGTCCATGTTCTGTCTGACTGTATCACCAGTTTCGATAAAAAGAAGCTCCCTGAGATGCTTGCATACTATGCAAGCAAGGGCTGCACAGTCGAAAAACTCAGTGAAGTCATGTAAGAGTTTCAGACAGACAGATTTCTGTTTGCCGGCATAAAGGAGCGTAGGGGCAGCCATTGTGCCGTCCGCATCTGCACCAACGGAATCAGCATGCTTCCGGCGGACGCGCGCCCCTACGACCATATTTTCGCAGCAATGACAGTGCGGGGCGGTGCGCCGTCATAAAAATTCAAGCGCTTCCAAAACCCGATCGTCATAATTTTTTTGTAACGAAACTTCTCGATCTCCGTCTAACCGATGAAAATTCAGGAAGGGAGGCGATGATTACGGATAAGGAAATCTCCGAACAGTTGTATGAAGCCTACTATATGAAGGTATATTCCTTCGTTATGACCCTGGCAAAAAACAAAACACTGTCAGAGGAAATCACGCAGGAAGTATTCTTTCGCGCAATCACAACCGAAAAGACCTTTCGGGGTGAAAGCGACACATTCACCTGGCTCTGTGCCATTGCCAAAAATCTGTTCTATGATGAAATGCGCAAACGGAGCAGACAGTCCAAAGAAGTTGCCGTGAAACTGTCTGACTCGGGCGACGACCCGGCAGCCGCTGTCGCGGATGCCGACGCGTCGTTTCGGATTCATCTTGTGCTTCATGAACTGGAGGAACCGTATAAAGAGGTTTTTGAGCTCCGATGCTTTGGCGAACTGTCTTTCAAACAGATCGGTACCATCTTCCAGAAGACAGAGAGCTGGGCAAGGGTAACCTATCATCGCGCCAAACTGAAAATTCAGGAAAGGATGGATGCAATATGAAGTATCCGTGCGAAATCGTCCGCGATTTGATGCCGCTGTATCTGGATGGCATCGCAAGCGGGCAAAGCCGGCAAATGGTTGACGAACATCTTTCAGCGTGCAAAGAGTGTTCCGCGCTTATCTCTCAGATGAAGAACAACCAATTGGAAATCGAAGTAAAAGAAGAAAAAACAGATGTGATCGCGAGGCAGCGAAAGGTATTCAAACGGAAATCCGCGCTGGCCGGCAGTGTGCTTGCGGGAATTTTCATGATTCCGATTCTCGTTTGCCTGATCGTGAATCTGGCAACCGGCGCCGGTCTGACCTGGTTTTTTATTGTCCTCGCTTCGCTTCTTGTGGCTGCGTCACTGACCGTAGTGCCGCTGATGGCGCCCGCGGATAAGTTTCTGTGGACGCTCGGGACATTCTCGGCCTCCCTGATCCTGCTTCTGGCTGTCTGCTGCATCTATACTGGCGGCAGCTGGTTCTTTGTGGCAAGTTCGTCATCGCTTTTCGGAATCGGAATGGTCTTTCTGCCCTTTGCTGTGAGAAGCCGGCCGCTGTCCGGCGTTCTGAAAAAGCAAAAAGCGCTGACGGTTATGACCGCGGACACGGTTTTATATGCCCTGATGATGCTCAGCATCGGCCTCTATACAAACGCGCCGGATTTTTTCAGAATTTCCGCCGCGATCTCCCTGCCGCTGATTGGGTTTGCCTGGGCGATTTTTGCCCTGATCCGTTATGCCGGAACCAACGGCTGGATAAAAGCCGGCCTCTGCACCACGCTCTGCGGCGTGTTTGTCTTTTTCGCTGACGCTCTGATCAACCGGCTGATGGGATGGCCTGTTCCTCTTCCCACATTCTCTCCGTTTCAATGGAACTTCGGTACCGTTGACGGAAATGTGAAATGGCTGTCATTGATTGCCGGTGTGCTTGTGGGGGCGATTTTGATTACCATCGGATTGATTCGCGGGAGGAAACAAAAATGAAAAAAGTAGCGGTATTTGTCATTCTGTCCGCGATTGTGCTTGCGGCAATGTGCGGCCTGACCGGCTGCTCTGGTTATGATTCGGTCATATACGCGAATGCGGAGAAGTATTCCGTCGGTGGCGCGGAGATCACGGACAAAATCGAAAACATTGAAATCGATTGGCCCAGCGGAAGTGTCAGTGTGGTTTCCCATTCGGGAAACACGGTCCTGCTGTCGGAAAAGGCCGAAGACGGAATACCGGAGGAGCTCCGTGTGCACTGGTGGCTGGATGGCACCACACTTCGTGTCAGGTTTGCGGCTTCCGGCGCAAGCCTGCGGTCGTTCAATACCGGACACAAGGAATTGACCTTGGCTGTACCGGAAACACTCTCTTTTGACGACATTCTGATTCGTGCCGCGTCCGCGGAAATTGACGCAAGTGACTTGGTAGCTGAAACACTCAGCGTTTCGACTGCATCGGGCAACATGCGTATCAACTGTGCCGCAAACACAATCAAGCTCAACAGCGCGTCCGGCGAGATTCAACTGACCCAGAAGGACAGCGCCAGCGAGGTCAGCATTGATACCGCTTCCGGTAAAATCTATGCTGATCTCAGCCAGGCGGATACGGCATATTTTGAATCAGCGTCCGGCAGAATAAAGGTGACGGGTACTTCGGTTGCTGCTCTGTCGGCAAAAACAACCAGCGGCGATATCTCCTGTGAGCTTGATACCGCCCCGTCTGAATGTAAGCTCCATGCCGTCTCCGGAAAGGTGACCCTCGTTCTTCCGGAAGACGCGGATTTCATTGCGCATATCAGCACAACCAGCGGTGATTTTGAATCCGATTTCGCGTTGAAGAAGGACGGCAGCTCCTACATATGCGGCAGCGGCAGCGCCGGTATTGATATTGATACAACTTCGGGGGATGTTTCGATTCGGCAAAAATAAGCAGCTTCCAAATTTCTGCAAGTGCTTTTCCTTCCGTGTCACTGCTGCGAAACAGCACAATGCCCACTGTAGGGCGCGGGAAGGTGAATTGCCCGAAGGGCAAGAGAGGCCGGTCTGGACCGCGACCCGACGCGCCCTACAGAGGGATGTTTCGTTCACCGTGGTGCATGTAAAATACGCCACGGTGAACGAAAACGGACGTAGGGGCGGCTATTAGCCGCCCGTGCTCCGAAGCCGGGTGCGGGCGGGCGGATGGTATCCGCCCCTACGACTTTCGCAGCAATGACAGTCCGGGGCAGTGCGCCGTCATAAAATTCAAGCGCTTCCAAAACCCGATCGTCATAATTCCAATCAGTCGAATAGATGCGCTGATCAGAAGGACATATTCCTTCCCAGCGCGATACACGCAGAGCGTGACATCAGAAATGGTGTTCACGCTCTGCTTTTTGGTGTTCGTCACCGCCCTTGGCCCGGAAGCTATAAAACAGACACAATCCACTGCAAAATGCGCCTATCCGTCAGGCAGGTTTTCTTGTACCATATGAGCGTAGACTGAGATATGTGCTTGAAACCTGGAGGGGACAAAAATGGAAAGCTGTGTAATCCAAAATGACCGCCGAAGGATATCCGTGGATGGGCTGTGTTATCTTTTCCTGATCTTCTTCACTGGCTGCCTTGTGGGGTGGATTTATGAGGAGATCTTCTATTGGATCACGGAAGGGCTGCTCCGGAACCGGGGCATTCTGTATGGGCCCT
>JBJDZO010000110.1:0-3569 GCA_051868095.1 Butyricicoccus sp.
GATACGTGCTCGTATGAGGAATTTGAGTATGCGCTGTCGGTCGGCGTGACCGCGCCCTTTTACCTGTCCAAACTTTTTGCAGCGCATTTCGGAGAAGGCGGCGCGATTGTGAACATTTCCTCTTCCCGCGATCGGATGAGTCAGCCTCAGACCGAAAGCTACACCGCGGCCAAGGGCGGCATTGCGGCACTGACCCATGCGCTGGCAGTCAGCTTTGCGGGAAGGGTGCGGGTAAACTCGATTTCGCCCGGCTGGATTGATACCGATTTTCGTGTGTATGCGGGCGCGGATGCAGTGCAGCAGCCGGCTGGCCGGGTGGGAAATCCCATGGATATCGCCCATATGGTGCTGTTTCTCTGCTCGGAAAAAGCAGGGTTCATCACGGGCGAAAATATCTGCATTGACGGCGGCATGACAAAGCAAATGATCTATCATGGAGACCATGGCTGGAAACTGGAAATCGAATAAAAAAAGAGGGTCGGACTGAGCGAGTCCGACCCTTTTTCGGTTGTGCGCGGCGGAGGCTCAGGCCTCCTGATACAGCTCGAGGATGGCTCCGTCCTTCCAGACAAAAGCCAGCCGGTCCCCCTTGTCATTGGCGTCCATGGGGCCGCAGATGACGCTGTCCGCATCCGCGATGTACTTTTCAAGGTCATCGACCTTGTACGCGACATGCGGATGACGGTGAATTTCCTCGGGGAAGGGGGTTCCTTCCTCGAATTTCAGATACTCGATCTTGTAGTCGTAGTCATCCACATTGCTGACCCAGAATTTCGCCCCTTCATTATAAACCATGTTGGGCTTCCGGTTGGTGATCGGGATACCGATGTGCATATATTGAGCGGACATAAAAGCTTCCTCCTTACGGATGGTTTTTGACTTCCTGATAGACCTCATAGGCCTGCGCAGCGGTATAGCCTTCGTGGACAACCTTGCCGATGGCTTGCGCCATGCCGGCCGGGCAGTCGGACTGGAAGATATTCCGTCCCATATCCACGCCGTGTGCGCCTTCCGCAATAGCGCGGTACGCCATTTCCAGTGCTTCCAGCTCAGGCAGCTTCTTGCCGCCCGCAATGACGATCGGCACCGGACAAGCGGCGGCAACCTTCTCAAATCCGTCGCAGTAATAGCTCTTGACGATATTCGCGCCGTTTTCGGCCAGAACACGGGTCGCCAGCAGGAAGAATTTCTCGGTGCGTTCCATCTGCTTGCCCACGGCGACAACGCCCAGCGTCGGAATGCCATACCGGGCGCCGGCATCCGCGGTGCGGCACAGCAGCTCCAGCGAGCGGGACTCACCGGGCGCGCCGATAAAGGTCTGCACTGCAACGCAGTCGGCGTTCATGCGGACGGCATTCTCCATATCGCAGGCAAAACCGCCGCCGTTCGACATATCATCGTACAAAACGGTCGAATCATAGGTCACACGGACACATTTGGCCACCTGCGCTGCCGGAGAGATGCATGAACGGATGATGCCCTTGGTGCCCATCAGCACATTGACATAAGGAATCAGGGGAGGGATCACCAGATCAATGCGTTCCAGACCGGCCGTCGGCCCCATAATATAGCCGTGGTCAAAGGCCAGCATAACCGTGTTGCCCGACTTGGGATCAAACAGGCGCGCCATGCGGTTTTTCATACCCCAGTCGCAGTGGGAAGCACCTTTTACATAAAAGCCTTCCTGTGCCTGCGGAACGTCCAGATGATAATCGTGCGCGGCCTTGTTTCCAATATTATCCGCCATAGCTTACTCCTTGCTGTACGCCGGGGTGTGGCACGGGGTGTTCCACAGACGAAGGGTCTCGTCATCCCACTTGGCAATGTTCATCTGGAAGCCGCCGGCCTCCTGAACGGTCAGGATTTCACCGACCATATTGGCGACGACTTCAATTCCCTTGGCCTTCAGGAACTCTACCGTATCCTTGAACAGCACCAGCATTTCCATCATCGTGGTCGCGCCGCAGCCGTTGATCATGACAAACGCCTTGTCGCCGGTCTTCAGATCCAGACTCTTGCACAGCGCTTCGGCCACCGTTGCAACGGTCTCCTTGGAGGACATCATGGGCACGCGGATGCCGCCGCCTTCGCCGTGCTGCCCGGCGCCGATTTCCATCAGATCGGTCTCGCCCAGATCACCGAAGGACATACCGTTCTGCGGATGGGTCGCGTCGGTGGATTTCACGGTGATAGAAGCCATGTTGTCGGCGTAATGCTGCGCGATTTCCGCAACTTCGTCCAGCGTTTTGCCTTCCCGGGCGGCAGCGGCAGCGATATGGTACAGAGCAACCGCACCAGCCAGACCGCGCTTGTTGTCCTCGCCTTCGGGATCGAACTGAACCTCCTCACCGGTGACCACCTGACGCACATTGAGACCGGCTTTCTTTGCCAGCTTCATCGCCTGCTTGCCCGCGAGCTGGTCGCCCGCGTAATTGAGGGTCAGCAGCAGCACGCCATGCCCCTTGTCCGCCAGCTTCATGGCGTCGAAAACCAGCTGACCGTTCGGAGCGGCAAAAATATCGCCAACCGCCTGAATATCCAGCATGCCCTTGCCGACAAAGCCGGCCTGTGCAGGCTCATGGCCCGAACCGCCGTAGGTGACAATGGTGACGCGGTCGGCAGCCGCCAGATCCTTGCTGATGACCAGATGGCCGTCCACATCCAGAATATCCGCGTGGGCCAGACCCAGACCGATCAGTTCTTCGTCGGTGATGGTCTCAGGGGCGTTGATAAACTTTTTCATTTTCATAGAAAATACCTCTCTCCCTTAAAATGACAGGGCTCAGGCCTGTGCCAGACCCTGAAAGAAACAGGCCATGGAGGTCGCTCCGGCATCCGGAGTGCCAATGGTCTGCGTGCCGTAGCTCTTGGCCCGGCCGAACTTGGACACGAAGTTTTTGGAGTTTTCCGCACCCTCCGCGGCAGCCTTGGCAGCGGCGGCGAACAATTCGCCGGCACTGTCGCCCGCATAGGCCGCAATGGCTTCGCTGGCCGGAATCAGGGCATCCATCATGGTTTTGTCACCGACCTTCGCGCCGGACATCTCATCGATTTCAGTAAAAGCTTTGGCGAAAATGGCCTGAATGCCCGCAACGTCAATTTCATCCCCGTCGGGGGCGTCCTCCTGCATGCCGTCCAACCAGGTGTTCCACAGCGGAACCGCGCTGCCGCCGTTCAGGGACATGACAGCCATGGCCGCATCGTCCAGCATGGACTGGATTCCGCCGTCCGCCTCGTCGACCGCGGCGGAAATCGCCTTGGCGATCTTGGTCATGGTCAGACCGTGGTCGGCGTCACCGAATTTGGAGTCGATGGCCGTCAGCTCGGCTTCCGCGTCCATCAGAGCCGCACAGGCGTGTTTCAGCCGCGCCGCAAACTCAAGTTTCGTCATATGCGTCACCTCCTTGTGCTGTAACAATTGTTACTTCCGTAATTTTATGCTACTTCATATAGTTACAAATGTCAATATATTGTGGAATTTTCTGTACATCCGATAGTTTGAGAGAGTATTATTTGTTCAATATGCGCATAAAAAGAACTCCCTCATCGAGAGAAATTCGTTGAGAGAG
>JBJDZO010000111.1:0-3553 GCA_051868095.1 Butyricicoccus sp.
TGACCGAATACGGACGGCGGCGGAGTTTCTCGGTCAGCTGACCGGCCTCATCGTAGCCGACATAGCCCGGAGGCGAACCAATCAGGCGAGCCACCGTATGCTTTTCCATATATTCGGACATATCCAGCCGAATCAGCGCTTCGGGCGTGTCGAACAAATCCTCCGCGAGCGTCTTGACCAGTTCGGTCTTGCCTACGCCGGTCGGGCCGACAAACAGGAAAGACACCGGCTTTTTCTTGGGACTGATGCCCGCACGGCTGCGGCGAATGGCGTCCGCAATCGCATGAATGGCCTCATCCTGTCCAACAACGCGCTTCTGGAGTCGTTCCTCCATGCCCACGAGACGCTGCATCTCCTGCGCCTGCACCTTGCTGGCCGGGATATTGGTCCACAGTTCAATGACCGATGCCAGATTATCCAGCGTCAGCACCGGACGCGGCGCACTCTCGGCCTCATGCAGACGGTTTTCCAGCTGAAGCTCCTTGGAACGCAGCTCAGCAATGCGCTCGTAGCGCTTGTCAAGCTGTTCGCTGGTCAGGGCTTCGCCTTCGGGCGCGTCCGCTGACATCAATGCTTCGCGCTCGCCGGTCACATCGCGCAGCTGGGTTTTCAGGTCGGCTGCCAGCGACAGCATTTCGTTTTTCAGGTTCAGATCCGAGCAAGCCTCATCGATCAGGTCGATGGCCTTATCCGGCAGGAAACGATCGGTGATGTACCGCTCAGCCAAGCTGACCGCCTGTCGGCACATCGCGTCCGGAATCGTCACAAAATGGTAATCCTCATAATAGTTCTTAACGCCCATCAGAATCTCGGTCGCGTCATCGAGCGACGGCTCATCGACCGATACCGGCTGGAAGCGGCGCTCAAGCGCAGAATCCTTTTCGATGTACTTGCGGTACTCGTTGAACGTCGTCGCGCCGATCACCTGAATCTCTCCGCGAGACAGCGCAGGCTTGAGGATATTGGCGGCGTTCATCGAGCCTTCGGAATCGCCCGCGCCGACGATGTTATGCACCTCATCAATGACAAGAATGATGTTTCCAAGCCGCTTGACCTCGTCAATCAGACCCTTCATACGGCTTTCGAACTGGCCGCGGAACTGCGTGCCCGCGACGAGCGAAGTCAGATCCAGCAGATGGATTTCCTTGTCGCGCAGTTTATACGGCACCTTGCCCTGCGCAATGCGCAGCGCGAGACCCTCAGCTACTGCGGTTTTTCCGACACCCGGCTCACCAATCAGGCAGGGATTGTTTTTCTGGCGGCGGTTGAGAATCTGAATGACACGCTCGGTTTCGCGGTCACGGCCCACAATGCGGTCAACGCGGCCATCGCGTGCCTTGCCGGTCAGGTCTTCACAGTAAGTGGTCAGAAATTTGCGCTTTTTGTCGCGCTTGGTGGAATGCTTGCCCTTGGATCCGCCATCGTCCTTCCCTGGCTTCTCCCGCCGGAACATCTGGAACGGCAGCGGCATTGCGCTGTCATCATTTTCTTCCTCCTCCGACTCGTCATCCTCAGCCATATCATGCGGCGCATCCTTTTCCTCACCGTCTGTGCCTGCGGGCACCAGACCGGACAGATCACCGAATGCACTCATGCCGCCCGAAATGGCTTCCAAATCGTCATCGGTAATACCCATCTGCTCCATAAGATTGTCGATCGGCTTGAGCCCCATCTCCTTGGCGCATTTGAGGCAAAGACCCTCCTGTGCGGAATTGTTATTCTGGTCGATTTTCGTGATAAACACCACTGCGACATTCTTGCCGCAGCGGGAACACATTGGCATATTCATAGGTTTTCTCCTTAGATCAAAAGGGGTTAGAGGCTCGGAATGAGGCCGAGCAGGAACGCGGTCAAGGTCGTGCCTGCGACCGTATCCGGGGAAAGATATCCGAGTTCACCGAACGTACTGGGGGCGAACAGCTCGAGCGCCCACAGGCCGAGGAAGCACAGCACCAATCCGAACACTGCGCCGAGCACAAAGCCGGCCAGACTGTCCAGAAAGCCGATGGCCTTGATGCGCGTCACCAGCCGGAGCGCGGTGCTGATCATATGCACCAGCATATTCGCGGCAAACATCAGGACAAAAAACAACAGGAAAAAGGCCAGACTTTCGGCCATTTCAGCCGCCATCTGAGCAGCCTGCGCCTGCACACTCTCGCTGACAGCCTCCGGCACACGGGAAAGCAGGTCAGCCGCACGCACTTCAAAGATTTCGCCCACAATCGGGGTGACCAGAAAGCGTGCGAACACAGGCGCCAGCAGCTTTGCCGCCGCCGATGCGCCAATCATGGCAATCAGACGGCCGAGCGCATTGCACGCCGTGCGCACGATGCCGCGCGACGCACCCAGACAGGCGCTCACCAGAATCAGGGCGAGCAAAATCAGATCGGGCAGATTGAGCAGCCCTTTGAGCGTTGCAATCAGAATTTGAGTATCCATTTGCTTATTTGAGAACCTCCGAGGTGTCCGAGGACGACGATAAACGTTCGGCCTGTTTGGAGTAGGTCACCCATGCGGAGCCGTCCGCGGTCAGACAGACCGACCGGGCGCCAGCCGCCCCGGGATTTTCCCAAAGCGGACGCAGGGCGCTGTCATACACCGTCAGACCGCTGCCGGTCAGCAGCGCGAGCCGTGCGCCGTCGTAGTCAATGGCTTGAAGCTCCTCCGAAAGGAGCAGCGGATCGGATTCATGTCCATCCGCATCCAGCACAGTCAGTGCAGTGCGGGCGCTGCTTGAATAGGAATGCACACCAATCACCAGAGCACCGCTGCCAAAACCGTAAGCAGTCAGGTCATCGACCGCGTAATCGATGCTGTGAACAATCTGTCCCTTGCGAGACACAAGCATCGTCGCGTAATCTCCAACCACTGCGGCCGTATTCGCATCCAGAAAATCGACTGCAAGCGGCACAACCGAACCGAGCGAGATCTGGCTGGTGATCTCCTCACTGTTCAGATCCCGGAAAAACAGGATGCTTTCCAGTTCGGTACCGTCCTGATGAAAGCCCGCAACCACCAGCCGTTTGCCATCCTCGGACAGCGCGGCTGCCTGAAAATAATAATCGGGTGTCGCCCAGCGGAAACGCTGCTTGCCGCTGCTTGTGTACACAGTGATGACCGCTTTGTACCCGGCTTCGCTGGTAATCAGCGCATAATCACCGTTTTCGCTCACGCATCCGAACAGAATCGGCGCTTGAAGCGTCTGTTTACTGGCCACTGCAATCGCCGTGGTCAGCATTGCGCCATAGCCGCCGCGGTCGTAAGCCAGCACATAATGATCGGTGGTTTCCAGCACCGGGGATGAATAACCGAGCGATTCGGTGAGCTGCACCGCGCCCGGCTTCTGCAAATTGAGCGTATCGTTATCCGCGACCGCGAGACTGTCTGCGAACGCTGCAACCGTTGGGGTGTTGCCGGTTGCGTATTCCACAATCGTACCGGCATCGGCAGATGACAGCCCGGCAACGATCCATGCGCTCATATGACGCAGGGTATCGCGGGAAAAGAGCGAAAGATTGGCCGCGCAGAACAGAACAAACGCCGCCGCAGTCAC
>JBJDZO010000112.1:0-3528 GCA_051868095.1 Butyricicoccus sp.
CAGACCTACCTGATTGGTCACCTGTACTTCTTTCGAATACATTTCCTCATCGCTCCCTATTCTTTAGAATCTAATTCGAAAATAAATTTTCCCAAAGTGAAAGTCTACAAATAGCATACCGTTTTTTTGACCTTTCGTCAACACCAAATTTTTCATTTCCGGTTTTGTTTTTGTAGAAATTTCCGAGAAAAAGCACTTTTTCTTGTGCCAATTTGCCAATATAGGGGCAAAAAAGTTGCACATTGACAGTTTTTTGCGAACTGGATTTATTTAAACTCAACCACCGTAACACCGTTCTCGCCCTCGCCATAAACGCCGTTTCGGACGGTCTTAATCCGTTTGTTGGGCTTCAGATGCTGCTGGATGGCCGCGCGCAGCACGCCGGTGCCCTTGCCGTGGATGATACGAACGGTCGGCAGACCGCTCATCAGCGCCCCGGAAATGAACTGATCGACCTCCAGAATGGCTTCCTCGGCACACATGCCGCGCACATCGATTTCGCTCGGCGCCGCCTTGAGCCGCAGCTCCTTGACGCCGCCGCTGCCCGCGCGGAAGGTCTTGGGCCTCGGCTTTTCGGGCGTCCGCACCGGACGCACCTCGCTGACCTTTACGGTCATCTTCATGATGCCCGCCTGCACCTGAATGCTGCCGTCCCGGTCGGGGTCGGTCAGCACGGTCGCCGTAATGTTCGACACGTTCAGCAGCTGCACTTCATCGCCGCGCTTGATCGGCTTCTGCTCCTCGGGCGCAACCGTGCGTTTCTGTTTCTTCTGGCGCAGTTCGGTTTCGGTCTGGGTGATGACCCCGCGCAGCGCCGCCTTGGCCGCCGCAAGATTCTGCTCGGCTGCGGTCGCGTTTTTCTTCTTCTTGAGTTCGTCCAGTTCGGTGAACACAGTCTCAGCCGTCATGCGCGCGTCCTTGAGGATGCGGTCAGCCTTCTGACGCGCCGCTTCCACGATGCGGTCGGCCTCGTCCTCACTCTTGCCGCGCAGGTTCTCCGCCTTGTCACGCTCACTCTGCGCCGCCGAACGCAGCCGCTCGGCTTCGGCCTTGTATTTCTCCAGCATTTTGCGCTCTTTTTCCAGCTGAGCCAGCACATCCTCAAACCGCGCATCCTCGGTCGAAACCTGTTCCTTGGCCCGCTCGAGAATGGCCGGCTGGAGACCCAGCCGCGCCGCAATCGCAAAGGCGTTGGACTTGCCCGGGATACCGGTCAGCAAACGGTAGGTTGGACGCAGCGTGCCTACGTCAAACTCGCACGACGCATTTTCCACGCCCTCGGTCGTGAGCGCAAAGGTTTTCAGCTCGGAATAATGGGTGGTCGCGGCCACAAACGCGCCCATCTGACGCGCATAACCGATGACCGACACCGCAAGCGCCGCGCCCTCAACCGGGTCGGTGCCCGCGCCCAACTCATCGAACAGCACAAGGTCGCCCTTTGCGCATTTTTCCATCATGCCGACAATGGTTTTCATGTGAGACGAAAACGTGGACAGACTCTGCTCAATCGACTGCTCGTCGCCAATGTCCGCATACACATTCTCAAACACGCACACCTCACTCAGCTCACTCGCCGGGATGTGCAGACCGGACGCAGCCATCAAGCACAGCAGGCCGAGCGTCTTGAGCGATACGGTTTTACCGCCCGTATTCGGGCCGGTGATAACCAGCGTATCGTATTCGTTTCCAATGGCAATGTCGATCGGAACCGCCTTTTTGGGGTCGAGCAGCGGATGCCGGGCGCGCTTGAGATCCACGCCGTAGCCGTCCGCCTTGAAATGGGGTGCGCAGGCATTCAGCTTGAACGACAGCTTGGCGCGCGCAAAGATGAAATCCAGCACGGTCAGCTGCTCGTAATCCTGCCGGATGCCCTCGGCATACATGGACACCTCACTCGACAATTCGGACAGGATGCGCTCAATTTCCATCTGCTCCTTGCCCTCGAGCATCTTGATCTGGTTGTTGATCTCGACCACCGCAGCCGGCTCGACAAACACGGTCGCGCCCGAGGACGAGGTATCGTGCACCAGACCGGGCACATCACCGCGATGCTCGGCCTTGACCGGCACAACATAGCGCCCGTTTCTCTGGGTGATGATGGTTTCCTGCAAATATTTCGCGCGTTCGCCCGAAATCATACGGCCAAGCACTTCGCGCACCTTGCCGGAAATCTGGCGCTTCTGGCGGCGGATGGACGACAGCTCCGGGCTGGCGCCGTCAGCAATCTCCTCCTCGCTGACGATGCACGAGGTAATATGCTCCTCAAGCGAACGGTTGCCGGTCAGCAGACGATAAATGGGCGTGAGCGATGTCTTGCCCTCCTGCTCGGCAAAGTAACCCTGCATCAGCCGCGCACATTGCAGCAGCGACGCGACGTCGAGCAGCTCCCGCAGGTTGAGCACGCCGCTGATATCGGCGCGCCTCAGTGCGCCCAGAACATTGCGGATGCCGGCCAGCGATGGGCTGCCCTGCTTCACCATCATGTCCTTGGCGTCGGTGGTCTGCTGAAGCCACAGCTCGGCTTCCTCGCGGTCGGTAATCGGCCGGAGCGCCAGACAAAGCTCCCGTCCGCGCTCGGACGAAGCCTCGGCAGCCAGCAGATCGAGCACTGTAAAATATTCCAGTGTTCGAAGTGATTTTTCTCCTAATCGATTCATGTTTTTCGCTCCAAAATAACTCTATCTCAGCTTATGCAAACAGCGAATGGTAAAATTCCAGACTGGCAAAGCCCCGTTCGGCATAATACAGTGCATATTTTTCGCACACTCCCGCAAGTCGGTCGAGCGATGCGCCGCCGAGTGCGAATGCGAACACACGCGGCACATCACAGGTCAGAATATGCGCCATCGCGGCATAGGTTCCCTGTGGAAGTGCGACAAAATCCCCGCCGCCCAGCCGCCGCAGGCAGGCTTCGTCAAGCACCACGCCTTCGCGCACCGAAAAATACACCGTTCCTTCAATCGGGTTCTGACACGCACCGCACACCGCCAGATCGGGCAGAAAACCGGATTCCGCCATGAGCCGCAGCTCAAACGCCGCCTTAACCAGCTTTTGCTCCCGTTTCTGATCGGCTACCGCGCGCAGCGCATACAGAAACAGCCGCGTCACCTGCGGCACTTCCTCATTTTCATCGGTCATGGCCGTGGCCAGCTCGGTAAAATAACAGCACAGCGCATAGGTCTCCATATCCGCAGTCACGCCCCAGAAGGAATGCAGCAACGCCGCATCGGTCAGCGTATATTTTCCCCGCCCCTGATAGAGCGTCAGCTCGCTCCAGCAGAACAGGCGCACCGCGGCCGCCATACGGCTGTTCCGGCGGCGCACGCCCTTGCACAGCACCTCAATCCGTGCCCCGCTTTCGGTCAGCACGGTTATGTAGCGGTCCGCGTCACCAAAATCGGTTTCGCGGATCACAAGTCCCTTGATTGTCTGATGCTGCATGATTCTCCCTCTGTATATTCCGGTACTGCATATACGCCATCGGATCGCCCGTGCGGATAAATAAATCCCAATATTCCTGCCATGTCA
>JBJDZO010000113.1:0-15419 GCA_051868095.1 Butyricicoccus sp.
GGGTAAGCACGCGCCGTCCGCGAAGCCATTCCTCGGGGATGCGCTGTGCCAGCAGAAACGCCGCGGTGGCCGCAAGCAGGATAAGCGGATTGCGGTACTCGAAGAAGCGCTCGTTGTGGACGCCGTCGCGGAAGGTGGCGAGAGCGGTCAATACGGCCGCGCCGCCGCTGCCGCCGAGCAGGGCGAGCACAAGTGTCCGGCATTTCCAGCGAAGCGGATGCCGCGAGAGATAATATCCCCAGAAAAACATGGCGAAATACTGACTTCCGCCCGCGAGGGGAATCTGATATCTGGTTTCAAGCGGGGTGAAGGACAGCACGAACTGTCCGGCGACCGAAACCGCAAACGCAGCCAGCAGCCAATGCGTGAGGGCCGGCGGCTGCTGGTCAAGCGCACGGACGAGCACCTGCACCACCGGCAAAATCGCGTAAATCGTCAGAATGGCGTAGAGAAACCACAGATGGGTGCTCGGCGGGACAGCAATCAGCTTGCGCGGATTGTAGGGATGTCCAAGAACCTGCGTGGTCCACACCAGATAGAACCCGAACCAGAACACGGTGACGAGCAGGTATTTTTTCAGCCGTGCCCGGCATTTACAAAGGTTCGGCTCACGTCCGGCGAGCAGCGCGCCGCTGATCATGAAAAACAGCGGCACCGAAACCCGGGCGAGACCGTTGCAGGCAAGCGAGAACAGATAACTTCCGGCCGGGATGGACGGATAGCTGCGGCTGTAAATGTTGCTCACATGGATGATCACTACAAACAGGCAGGATATGACCCGCAGCAGCTCCAGATGCAGGTTTTTGGAAGGGGGATTTGGCTTCATAGTTCTGAAAAAATCCCATGCCTGCGCGGCAGAGGGATTTGTCTCCTGTACAAAGTTTTCATCCTATTATAACAAAACGACGGGAATCGGTAAATGTATACTTTGTACAGGCTGCGGTACTGTCAGAGCATAAAAAATTGCCGCCCCGGCATTGGGAAACCGGGACGGCGAAGGAAAAAGAAAATATGATAGCGTTTTTACCAGGGCTGTGAATATCCCCAGGTGCCGATGCCGATCGGCGAGAATGCAGCGTAAACCGCGATGACGCAGATGATGATGAATGCCGTAGCAACCCAGCGGTATTTCCACGGGGTCAGATCGACCGCGCCGACATCCTTCTGTACCCAAGCCTCTACATGGTTCTTGGCCTTGTTGTAACGGTTCATGAGGTACATAAGCAGCAGTTCGAGCGGCAGCAGAACCAGAACCGCATACAGGTAATGGATGGAGTCGCTAAGGAACAGCAGGAAGGAGCCGTAGGATACGACATGGATGGCCAGAATGATCTTTGCCGAATACTGCGGCAGGTACTTGAAGAAGAAGCCGCCGAATACTGCGGTCAGAACCGGCAGAGCGATCAGCATAACGAGCGAATCGAGGAAGGTCTTGAGGCCGGCCGGGAAGAAATAGATCAGCGGGCCAACGATGGTGGTCAGGACAGCGAACAGAATGCCGACACGCTTGCCAACCTGAACCAGCTTCTCTTCGGAAGCGTTCTGGTCGATGAACTCCTTGTAGATATCCATGGTGAACATGGTGTCAACCGAGTTCAGAACCGAGTTGAACGAAGACAGGATTGCGCCCAGCATAACGGCGGCAAAGAAGCCCATGAGCGGAGCGGGGATAACCTGTGCAACCAGCTGCGGATACGCTTCGTCCATCATGGAAACCTGATCGCCCTGAATCTCGAACAGTGCGTACGCGATCACGCCCGGCAGCGCCAGATACATAAAGCCGATGATCTTGAGGAATGCACAGTACAGCGCACCCTTCTGAGCTTCCTTCAGGTCCTTTGCGGCGAGTACGCGCTGGATGAACGACTGATGGGTGCACCAGGACTGCAGGCCGAGGAAGAACAGGCCAGTGAATACGGTCGTCCACGGAACCGCAGGAGGAATGGAATCGGCCGGAGCAATCGAGTTAAGCATATCGGAATGGTTGGTGATGAGGTACTGCATGCCGTCCATAATGCTTGCGCCGCCCGAAGCCTTGCCGAGCACGCTCAGCGCGAAGAACGGAATCATGAAGCCGCCGATCAGCAGGCCGATGCCGTTGACGGTATCCGATACCGCAACCGCCTTCAGGCCGCCGAAGATGGCGTAAATCGAACCGATAATGCTGATGACAATACACAGAATGATGACCGACTGGAACTTGGTGACACCGAGCAGCGCGGAAACGCCGAAGATGTTCTCAAATACCAGCGAACCGGAATACAGGATAACCGGAATCTGTACAACGATGTACAGCAGGATGTACGCGATGGAGAACCAAAGCTTGGTGCTGCGGCCATAACGCAGACCGATCAGTTCGGGAATGGTGGTGATACCGCTCTTGAGGTAGCGCGGTGCAGCGAACAGCGCGAGCACGATGCAGCAGGGAGCCGCAACGATTTCGAACGCCATCGGGCTCATGCCCACGCTCCAGGTTTGGCCGTTGGTACCGACGAGCTGTTCTGCCGACAGGTTGGTCAGCAGCAGGGAGCCTGCGATGACGAAGCCCGGCAGGCCGCGTCCGGCGAGGAAGTAGCCGTCCGCTGTCGATTGGTCGTCGCCCTTGGTCTTCACGAAGGAGATCACGGCGACCAGAATCGTAAAGCCGATAAAGGTTGCAAGTGTCCAAAGCATGTTTTTACCCCTTTTCTTTTAAAAATTCTTTTCCTTTGAACTGATATCAGTATACCGCCGGGTCGGGGCATGCACGAGCGGGACGTTTTTCGGATTGGTTGACATTTCTTTCGGGAGCTTGGAAGGCGAAATCGAAAAAAAGGCACCCTGTGGCCGGGCACGTGGGCAAACGGCGGCAGGGTGCGTGAAAAGTTGTTTTATTTTCCGATTCCGGTTGTCGGATTTTCCGAACGCCGGTATTCGGCCGGGCTGACGCCCAGATGTTTTTTAAAGGTGCGGCAAAAATGCTGGTAGTCGAGAAATCCGGCATCGGCTGCGATCTGCTTGATCATATCGGTGCTTTCGGTCAGGCGGCGGCACACATATTGCAGGCGGCAGTCGGTCAGATAGGCCGAAAACCCGGTGCCGACCTCCTGCTTGAACAGCGAGGAAAAGTAATTCTGGGTCAGGCCGGCCTGCGCGGCGGTCTGCGCGAGCGTAAGCTGTTCGGAAAAGTGGGTGCGGATGAAGCGTACCGCAGTCGCAATGGCTGGAGAGACCGTTTCGGGCAGTTCGCTGTCGCCGCAGGTGCGTGCGCGAGCCGCATAGGACGCGCAGAGCGGCAGATAATCGGCAAACGTATGTAGGGCGGCGTATTCCTTTTCCTCGCGGGGTGTGCCCGCGCTGAGGTCGCACCGCCGCAGCCAGTACAGCACGGTACCCGGCTGCACACGTGCCTGTCCGATTTGTTCGAGTGCGGCGCGGTATGCGGCTTCAAGTTCGGCGGCTGCACCCCGCTGCACAAGTGTCCCGATGTTGTGCTCCAATTGCTCGGCCGCGGGCGGCAGAGCGTCGGTCAGCGCAGCTTCCGGCGTGCCATACCAGTAGATCCCTTCTTTATAGAATGCCGCGACAATCGCATCGTTTGCCTGCCGCAGGGCACCACCAAGCGCACCATCGCCCTCATGGACGCGGCTGATGCCGGTCGAGACCGGAAGCCCCAGATAGCGCCATGCATAGTCGGCCACAGTTGTGCTGAGCTGGCCGATGATCTCCTGCTGAGCACGCGCCGAGGGCTGTGCACTGAGGTCGGCCAGCAGCGCACAGCCGTCTTGCCGGAAACGCACGGCTTCGGCATGGAACTTGGCCGAGAACTGTCCGCACAGCTCGGTCAGACGGGCGGTCTGTTCCCCGGCAGCCGCGGGAAGCTGGGCAAGCAGCACGGCGCAGCGCGAATACCGGCCATGCAGACCAGCAGCGGCGGTCATCTCGCGCTGTCGAGCCGCGGACAGGCCGGGTTCCGCGAGCAGAGTTTCGAGCAGTTCGTGCTGCATAGCACGCAGGCCCTTTTTGGCATAGGCGTGAAGCTGGCCGCTTTGCAGGCGGCGGCTTTCCAGCTTGTCGCGCACGGTGTCCATGACACGCAGCAGATCGGGGGCGTTCAGATGGTTTTTCAGCAGATATTCGTCCGCGCCGAGCTGCATTGCGGTCTTGACGTAGGAAAAATCTTCGTGGCAGCTCAGTACTACGATCCCGCCATCAAAGCCGTCCGCCTTGGCGCGTTCGATCAGCCCGACGCCGTCCAATCCGGACATGCTCATATCGGTCAGCAGGATATCCGGATGCAGCTCATCCATTTTTTCCAGCGCTTCTTCTCCGTCGCAGGCGTCCCCGACGATAGTATAGCCCCGTTCTTCCCACGGGATAATCTGTTTTAGAAACATGCGCACCAGCGCATCGTCATCCACGATCAGGATTCCGACCATGTATTTTCCTCCGCTCTCTGTCTATTCAAGTAATCGGTAATGTTGTCTGCGGTCAGGGTTTCGCCCGGGATAAAGGTTTCTTTGGGAGAGGTTTGGCCGCGCAGGGTTGCGGCTACGATTTCCATCGTGCGGCGGCCGATTTCCTCGCCCTCCTGAGTGATGAGTGCGCTGAATGCACCGGTTTCAACCGCTTTCAGTGCGTCGTCCTCGGTATCGACCGCTACAATCGGGATATCCGCTTCCGCTTCGCGCACCGCAGCAGCCGCGCCCAGCCCAAGTACGGCACTCGTGCAGAACAGCGCATCCGCGCCGCTGTCAATCAGGTCGCGTGCAGCATTTAGTGCGGCGGCAAAGCTCTGACAATCGGCCCGTATGCCGGACAGACGCAGGCGATTATCCGCTGCCATTGCGGTGCGGAAAGCGTCGGTACGTGCGGCGAGCGACTGCTGCCGCTGAAAACCGGTCACGACACCGACCCGGCTGCCCGCAGGCAGGTGCTGCTGCAAATAGGAAGCCGCAGTCCGTCCAATCTGTGCATTGTTCGAGCCGATATAAGGAATGGTGCAGTCAAGTGCTGCGGTGTCGGTGGTGAACACCGGGATTCCCTTTTCTTCGGCTTCTCGGAGGAACCAGCCGCAGTCCCATGAATCGCAGGGCGCGACCACCAGCGCATCGATGTCGCAGCGCAGCATGTCCGCGATCATGGTGCGCTGCTCGTCCGTGGAAAATTCGTCAGTCGGCCACGTCAGCAAAAGCTGGATGCCTTCTTCCTCGGCTGTGCGTTCCAGTCCGGAGCGGATACGCATCCAATGTTCGCTGCTTTGGGTTTTGAGCACCACGCCGACCGTGTACTGCGGAGCGGCGGTTTCATAGGATGAGCCGCCGCAGCCGGTGCAGGCGAGCAGCAACGCAAGCGCCAGCGTCAGGGCGCGGATACAGCGTTTTTTCATGGGTCCTCCTTGGTTTGCGGGACGGCGGGCAAAGACAGCGTGATGCATGTGCCTTCGCCGGGCGCCGAATGAATGGAGAAGGCGGCCTGCTCGCCGTAGTACAGGCGCAGGCGTTCGCGCACGTTGCGCATGCCGATGCCGGTAAAGCGGCGGTTGTCGTCGGGGTCATTTTCCAGCAGTGCGCTGCATTCCTCCTCGGTCATGCCCTTGCCGTTGTCGGCTACAAGGATGTGCAGCATGCCGCTTTCCACCGTGCCGTCCACCGTAATGCGATTGCCCGGCCGGCGCGGGATGATCCCGTGCAGGATGGCGTTTTCAACAAGCGGCTGGAGCAGCAGACGCGGCACCATGCAGGTTTCCGCTTCCGGGGAAATGCTGCATTCCACCGTAAAGTTATCCATATAGCGGTATTTTTGCAGCGAGGCATAGTCCTCCACCAGCCGGATCTCGTCCGACAGCGGGATGAACGCGCCTTTTTTGCTGATACTGGCTTCCAGCAGCTCAATGAACGAGCCGAGCAGCGCGCCGATTTCCTGATTGCCCTGCAAAATAGCCGCGAATTTGATGGTGTTCAGGGTGTTGTACATAAAATGCGGGCGGATCTGCTGCTGAAGGGCTTCAATTTCCGCCTGCCGCTTTTCCACGCGCACCTCAACCAGATCGTCGAGCAAGCCGTCGATCTCCTCCATCATCTGATTGAACCGGTCACCGATGGCGCCGAATTCATCGCCGCCGTCCGGAGCGCGGGCGGTCATATCGCCCTGTCCGGCACGTTCCATCGCGCCCATCAGTGCGCCAAGCGGCTGATATAGCCATGCAGACAGCCAGCGTGCAAGCAGCACAGCCGCAATCCCTACGCTGACGAGCAGCAGGATGAGCAGCAGAACCATACCAAGAAACTCATCGGACAGTGTGCCGCGGTCGGTCAGACGCAGCAGTGCGCAGCCGCTGAATTCGCTCTGTACGAGCGCGTAAAGCCGTCCGGAACCGGTTGAGCCGAAGGACGTGCGTGCGGCGGGCATGGCGTGGCCGGTCAGATCTCCGAAGGTCAGCCCCTGATCGCCGGACGACCCGGCGGACAGAACGGCGCCGTCTGGGGCAAGCAGATATACGGTGCTGCCGCTCTGCGCGGCTGACTGCTCCAGCAGATCATAATACAGAGCGCGTTCGGCGACATTGACGCACACGCGCGCGAGCACACGGCCATCCGCAGCCGGAATGTCCTGAAAATAGCCGAATTCACAGCGCGGCACACTGCCCGTATCGTCCCAGTAAACGAGCGGGGAGAGGTTGTCCGGCGGCGCGGCATGTACCCAAGCGGGCGCGTCCGCCTGCGGCATGTCGGTGACAATGCGGAACTCGCTCGAGGTAATCATCTGCTGTCGGTCGGGCAGGTACAGCGCAAGGCTGTCCGCCTGCTGGACGGTCGTTTGCAAAGAGAGTAAACAATTGTAAAGCGCAAGCGCGTCCTCCATCGCGGGCGCGTCCAGCGCGGCATAGGCTTCGGCCTGTCGGCGCAGTTCGCTGTCATGCGCCGCACGCACCGCGGCGCGGTAGGCATCGCGCATGAGGTCATCAAACCGCGCGGTCTGTGAAGCCATTGGGCCGGTGACCGTGCGCGCGTAATTTTTTTCGGTCATGCGCACGGCAAAGCACGAGCTGCCCGCAAAAAAGACCGCGAGACTGGTAAGCGTCACGGCCAGAATGCCCAGCAGCATCCGCGTGCGGAAGGGCATGGGCTTTGGTTGCTGTTTCATAGCGTCCCCTTTCGGTTACTGCGCGGCCGAGATGTGCTTGAAATACCGGGGCGCATAGCCGAGATACTTTTTAAACAGGCGCGAAAAATAGTTCGCGTCATAGATGCCAACCTGTGCGGCGGCTTCGGAAACTGGAATATCGGTCACCTGAATCAACTCAAGCGCACGCAGCACCCGCGTGCGGCCAAGGTATTCGACCGGCGCAAGTCCGGTGGCGTTTTTGAATACGCGGCGGAAATACGTATGGGTGATGTGCCAGTCGGCGGCGATCTGCTCGAAATCAAACGTTTCCTCCGGGTTCCGGTCAATGCGGGAAAGCACCTGCTCGATCATTTCTTCTTTCCATGACGAAGCTTTGCCCGCGCTGTCGAACTGCCGCATCTGTACGCGCTTGACCGTTACCATGATCTGCTCGAGCAAGCTTCGTTTCATGCGTTCGTAGCCATAGCGGTGCTCGCGTTCCTCAGCGATGAGGTGCCGCATGTATTCCTCCACCTGTGCGCATTCGTTCTGATGCAGCCGGATGATGCCCTGACTGTTCAGGTCGGACGCATGGGCAGGCATCCGGATATCCTCTTCATCGCCCTGAAGAATGTCGATGGATTCCAATCCGG
This sequence comes from Butyricicoccus sp., assembly GCA_051868095.1. Classification (GTDB taxonomy): domain Bacteria; phylum Bacillota; class Clostridia; order Oscillospirales; family Butyricicoccaceae; genus Butyricicoccus_B. The sequence continues at coordinate 7,740 of JBJDZO010000113.1, forward strand.
GGCTGGTGCGGGCGCGGCGCTGGAGCGTGCGGTAATCGATGCTGTGCAGCAGGGTTTCCCACTCGCTGTCCATCAGTTCATTATAAAACTGACAGGTTGCCAGAGAAATGGTATCCTGAAACCGGTAAGCGTGCGGTGTGTTTGGCGGAATCAGCACGATATCGCCGCGGATGAGCGTGCTTTCGCTGCCGCGGTAGATGTGCTGGCACGCACCTTTGAGAATCAGAAACAGTTCATAGAAGTTGTGCTGATGCATGGGTTCGCTGTATCGACTGGTACGGTTGGGGACCTCATCGAGCGAGCCGTACAGGTCAATGGCAATGCCGGATGCATCGAATTTTCCCTGATTCATGTCCAGATACAGAATGCCGTCCTGTTCCATGCGGGTTCCTCCTATCGAATGGGTATGTTTTGTGCGAATTGTTCTTTTCTTATCATAGCAAATCCGGTATCCGCTTGCAAGCCGGGCGAGAAAAAATTGTGATTGCATGTATTTGTTGCGGTTTCTATGGCAGAATTCTTACAGAATCATGGAATTATGCAGGTTGTACAGAAAAATAGAAAGCGTTTTGTATGGTTTCCCTTAAAATCAAAAAGTGTTTCGATTTGTCCTAGTTTTGAGAGTTTTTCTTCTATCGACTGGAAGGAAATCGGTGTTACAGTATAGATACCGAAAGGGAAAAACCCTGATAGAAAACGAATCCGACAGAAATGCTGCATTGAGAGAAATAAGGAGGACAATACAATGACCATCAAGGACAACGAGCGTCAGGTAATCCGTGATCTGGCCAAGAAGCTGGCCGACCTTGCCAACCAGCCCATCATGGAGGAGCGCCGCAAGCTCTGGTACGCACATAACGATCTCAAGACCGATCAGCCGGTGATCGACTGCTCGCCCGAGGGCGCATGGCGCATCAACGTACCGGCGGATTCGCTGGTCTGCGAGGATCCGATCCTGCGTGAAATCGAATGGACCCTGCGTGCACGTATTTTCCGCGCTGAGGTCATCAACGACGATGTACCGGCTGAAATGCGCTGGGACTGCCGCAAGATCATCTCCGACACCGGCTGGACCGTTGAGGGTCAGAAGGCACACAACGCATTTACCAACGAGTCGGTTCACGTGCCGACCATTTCCACCATCAACCCGTTCTGGCGTCCGGGCTATAAGTTCGACGAGACCGCTGCTGAGTTCGAGCCGCTGATCAGCGACGACGATATGGAAGATGAGGACATTGCAAGCCGTCTGGTAGCGCCCAAGGTCATCTATGATAAGGAAGGCTCGGAGCGCATGCTGGAAATCCATCAGGAGCTGCTCGGCGACATCCTCGACGTACAGTGGACCGGCAACACCTACATCGCCTTCTCCTGGATGGAGACTTACACCAAGATCCGCGGCTACGAGAACGCTCTGTTCGATCTGTATGACTATCCGGAGCAGATGCACAAGATTCTGGCGGTTCTGGAGAAGGGCTACCTGAATCTGTATCAGCAGCAGCTTGACATGGGCCTGCTGTCCATGAACAACGGCTGCCAGTACAACGGCACCGGCGGCTTCGGCTATACCCACGACATTCAGGCGCCGGCTCCGGGCGAGAAGCTGAGCTTCAAGAACCTGTGGGCATACGCGGAGTCTCAGGAGTTCATCTCGGTATCCCCGGAGATGACCAAGGAATTTGCCATCGATTACGAGCGCCGTTTGCTCGAGAAGTTCGGCCTGTCCGCTTACGGCTGCTGCGACAACCTCGAGAAGAAGCTGCCTGACATCCTGAACATCGGCAACATCCGCCGTATCTCGGTTTCCCCGTGGGCTGACGTGGCTTCGATGCGTGAGCAGATGGGCATGAAGGCCATCTTCTCCTGCAAGCCCAACCCGTCCTACATCACCGGCGGCTGGGACGAGGACCTGATGCGCAAGGACACCATGCGCCTGATGCAGGAAGGCAAGGGCACCGCGTTCGAAATCATCCTGAAGGACACCCATACCATTCAGGATCCGCACGACTTCCGCAAGTGGACCGACATGTGCCGCGAGTGCGCTGCCAAGGTCTTTGGTTAATTCGTTACCCATTATTTCTTTTTCCCTTTGGGGCTGCTTTTCCCGGCAGCCCCGTTTTTTTTGCCCGGAAGAGGAAAATGTATAAACCAGACCACAGGCAGCGTACAATATCGTTGAGGAAATTCTGAATAAATAACATTCTGACTACTTTTGCAGCATTCCTTTCCATAGAAAAGCGAAAGCATGGGAAGCTTTGATTTTATTTTTCGGGAAAATAAGGAAAAATGTGGTTATAAAAAGAACGAGGTTGACTTTTTTACAAAAGTATTTTTTCCGTTCTTTTTTTCGGGAAATTGGTGATTCTGTGTCGCAGTTGCACGATGAGTTCATCTATTCTGCGCATTGTAAAATAAATAATTGTACAATGTGCAAAAAAATATGAAGCAATACTTGCCAAAATGCATACAAATATGCTATGCTATTAGCAGACGGTTCGTGGGAGACGACAAAGTATTTGTCATATTCCGACGAAGCGCTTCCGCAGAGCGGAGCAGAAAGAGATACCAGCGCCCGGCAGCGGGCAATAAGGAATAGAGAGGAAGAAGTACATTGAACAAGCAAGAGATTATGGAAGACATCAAGTTCCAGCTCAAGAGCGACTACCACACCACGCCGGATAAGGCCAAGCCGGAACAGCTGCACATGGCAGTTTCCAAGGCGGTCATGGCAGAGATCGCGGATCGCTGGCAGGCAAGCGCTGCCGAGCATCAGAAGGGACGCCATGCATACTATTTCTCGGCTGAGTTCCTGATGGGCCGCATGATTTATAATAATCTGCTGTGCCTTGGCATGACCAAGGAAGTTGGTGAACTGCTGGAGGAGAGCGGCGCTTCTCTCGATGAGTTTGAGGACGTAGAGGACTGCGCACTCGGCAACGGCGGTCTGGGCCGTTTGGCTGCGTGCTTCCTGGATTCGGCGGCGACGCTGGATCTGCCGCTCGACGGCTATGGCATCCGCTACAAGTACGGTCTGTTCAAGCAGAAGATTCAGGGCGGTTTCCAGCTTGAGGAGGCTGACGACTGGACCCGTTACGGCGACCCGTGGGGGCTGCGCCGCGAGGATGAGCAAGTGACCGTACACTTCGCCGATCAGACCATCGTTGCGGTTCCGTATGATATGCCGATCATCGGCTACGGCACCAACAACATCGGCACCCTGCGTCTGTGGCAGGCCGAGGCCGAAAAGCCGTTTGACTTCAACCTGTTCAACGAGCAGCAGTACGACAAGTCGGTTTCCGCGGCCAACCGTGCAGAGGATATTTCGCGTGTTCTGTATCCGAACGACTCGACCGATGCCGGCAAGATCCTGCGCCTCAAGCAGCAGTACTTCTTCTGCTCGGCTTCCCTGCAGGATATTATTCGCAAGTATAAGGCAGCTTATGGCAACGATTTCTCGCACTTCGCAGAGATGAACGCCATCCAGCTCAACGATACCCATCCGGTTATCTCCATTCCCGAGCTGATCCGTCTGCTGACCGACCTCGAGGGCATGAGCTTTGACGATGCACTTGCCATCTGCAAGAAGGTCTTCTCCTACACCAACCACACCATTCTGGCCGAGGCGCTCGAGAAGTGGAGCCAGCATCTGATGGTTGCCACCATTCCGCGTGTTTACGACATCATCGTTAAAATCGACGAAGCACTTGGCCGTGAACTGGCGGTCAAGGGCGTTCCGGGCGATAAGGCCAAGAGCATGCGCATCATCCAGCATGAGACCGTGCACATGGCATATATGGCAATCTTTGCGTCCCGCTACATCAACGGCGTTGCGCAGCTGCACTCGGAAATCCTCAAGAACGACGTGCTCAAGGACTGGTACGCCATCTATCCGGAGCGCTTCCAGAACAAGACCAATGGCATCACCCAGCGCCGCTGGCTGGCTCTGTGCAACCCGGAGCTGAGCGACCTGCTGACCGAGCTGCTCGGCAATGAGTCGTGGAAGACCGACCTCAGCCAGCTCAAGAAGCTGGAGAAGTATGTTTCGGATGACGCGGTGATGGAGCGCGTAGCCGAGATCAAGATGCACAACCATAAGCGTCTGGCCGACTACATCCTCAAGAAGGACGGCATCCGCATCGACCCGAACACCTGCTTTGACATCCAGATCAAGCGCCTGCACGAGTACAAGCGCCAGTTCCTGAACATTCTGGCCATTCTGGAGCTGTACTATGAGATCAAGGAAGGCAGTCTGACCGACTTCACCCCGACTACCTTCATCTTCGGCGCCAAGTCCGCACCCGGCTACAAGCGCGCCAAGGGCATTATCAAGCTCATCAACGAGGTTGCCCGCTTGATTGACGATGATCCGCAGGTACGCCATATCCTGAAGGTTGTCTTTGTCTCCAACTACAACGTATCCTATGCCGAAAAGATTGTTGCGGCAGCCGATATCTCCGAGCAGATTTCGACCGCAGGCAAGGAAGCATCCGGTACCGGCAACATGAAGCTGATGGCTAACGGCGCGGTCACCATGGGTACCTATGACGGCGCGAATATCGAAATCTTCGAGGAAGCCGGCGAGGAAAACAACTACCGCTTCGGTGCCACTGTGGACGAGATCCGCGACGTAGCCGAGCGCTACAACCCGAACTGGACCTACCATCACGACCGCCGTGTCAAGCGCATTTTGGACGCGCTGATCGACGGCACCCTGAACGACGGCGGTTCGGGCATCTTCCGCGAGCTGCATGACTCGATTGTTTACGGCTCGGGCTGGCATCGTCCGGACCAGTACTTCCTGCTGCTCGACCTTGACCGTTATCTTGAGGCACGCAAGAAGGCAAGCCGCGACTACAAGGACCGCATCGGTTTTGCCCGCAAGTGCTGGATGAACATCTGCAATTCGGGCAAATTCTCCTCCGACCGTACCATCGCAGAGTACGCCGACGAGATCTGGCATATCGAAAAGGTTTAAAAACAGCAAAATCGCCCAGCCGCATGGCTGGGCGATTTTTTTTAAAAATTTTGACATAAAACGCGCAGAAACCGCAAAAACTAGTTGAGATCAATGACAAATCAGTACGCGCACCGGTGTGCCGCTTTCCATGCAGTATTTGATCACATATGCCGCGCCCTGCGACCGGCCGTCCCACATGACAATGACGTAGTCGGCGCGGTCTACGATCTGCCGGTTGCGGTGCATGGGCGCGCCGCGGCCATATCGCTCGTATTCGGGCAGATATTCTTCATAATAGAGGTTGTTTTCGGCGGCGTATCGTTTGGCCAGCATATCCGCGCCCTTCGCGCCGCCGGAAATAATGGTGCTCGCCCCAATGGGCATGGTTTCGCAAAGCGTTAAATAATGGCTGTTATTTACACTGCGCGACCCAACCACTGCGACTTTCATACTCCGCACCCCCGTGATTTCAAGTATTTGTTTCTTTTGTTTTCATTATACCATAGCGGCAGTCGAAATTTAAGCTTGGTCGCCGTATAAAGTGCCGCTATGGTATAATTTTTAAATAAGCCGGTATAATGGCCGCTTGCGGGCATTATACCACAACCGGCGGCAAAAACAATATGTGCCTGTGCAAGCAGGAGACAAGGTATCCGGCCAAATGTTAAGCCCGCGGGCAAACAATCACAGATGTTTTTCGGCTCCCATCGTGGCATAGTAAACGTGGGAGGTGAAGCATTTGCAAAGATTCAGGGCAAAAATGACAGCATGGCTGACTGCGGTGGCCATCGTCCTGTGGCTGCCGGCGGGTGCAGCAGCGGCAAATCTGACCGAAGTGGTGCCCATCGGACGGACAGCCGGTATCCGGATTGACACAGACGGGCTGCTCGTCGAATCGGTGGACACAGTCATGACCGCAATGGGGGAAATTTCCCCGGCTAAAGAGGCAGGCTTCCGGCCGGGTGACATCCTCGTGACCGCGGGCGGAGACAAACTGGAAAACAGCGAAACGCTGCAAAAAAAGGTAGCGCTGTCCGGCGGGCAACCGATGCAGTTTGAGGTCGAGCGGGACGGAAAAACACGGACACTTACCGGCGCGGCAGTGCAGGACAAAAACGGCGTGTATCGGCTGGGTGTGACCGTGCGCGACAGCGTGGCGGGGATCGGTACGATCACCTATGTCGATCCGACGACCGGTCAGTACGGCTCACTCGGCCACGGCATTTGTGACGGGGAAACCGGTGTACTGGTGCCGCTGGAGGAGGGCAGCCTGATGGAAGCCTCGGTCAGCGGTGTGGTTAAGGGCGTGTCCGGTACACCGGGCTCCTTACAGGGCGACTTTAATTTGCAAAGCGACATGGGCACGGTCGAGGAAAATACCCTGACCGGCATTTTCGGTGTGCTGACCGATAACAGCTACTATGCGGGTAAAAAGACTGTGCCGGTTGCGCAGGCGGGCGAGATCAAAACCGGTAAAGCAGCGATTATGTCCAATGTGGAAGGCGAGACCGTGCGGGAATACGCCTGTGAAATCACCAAAATCTATGGCCAGGGCGGCGAATATGACCGCTGCATGACCATCCAGATCACCGACCCGGCACTGATCGAGTGTACCGGCGGTATTGTGCAGGGCATGAGCGGCAGCCCGATTTTGCAGAACGGTAAGTTGGTCGGCGCGGTAACGCACGTTCTGGTGAACGACCCAACACGCGGCTATGCGGTGCAGATCGAAAAAATGCTGGAAGCAGCGGGATGAGAGAACGGCAGGGGCAAATCGCCCCTGTCTTTTTGCGTTATTATGTGATATTCTGTAATTAGAAAATTCTATGGAGGAGAGTTCTATGTGGCTCAAATTAAACCTTGATGGGATTAAACTGTATTTCAATATTAAGGGATATAGAAAATCTTCCAATAGCAACTGGGACGATGAGTGGTGTGGAGTGGAGCTTAATGTTCTGTCAGAAAATTGGCTCAACTATTCTCAGTCTGGCGAGCTTTTACTTGCTTGCGAAGTTGAAGAAATACTATTATTATTTGAAGACTTAGTTGAAGACAGGATTCTTGAGCCAAGAGAGATTGAGTTTATAGAACCAGATTTCAAATTTGCATTGCATCCGCAAAAGAATTTAATGCAAGATTCCAGCTATATATATGTCAGACCGGGACATGAAATCGTCGATATCGACGCAGAATTCAAAGTATTCTTTTGGGATGGCTGTCTTACGGCGAACTACCTTTCCTTATGCATGGATAGAGAAGATATTTTAGACTTCATAACGTACTTGAAAGTTATTACAAATCAAATCAGCGAAACAGATGAACATGTACAGGTGCTACTGAAAAAAGAAACTCTGTTGAAATACTGATTTGACGCTTAAAACCGCTGCCCCGCTGCGTCCTGCGGCGACCGGTTTTTTCTGACCGGATATACAAATATACGGAGTGGAAAAATACAGATATGCAAAATGTTGCATAAACTTCTGTGTCATCTGTTGTCAAATGCGCGGGAAAGATGGTATTATATAAGAGAAGATGTCGAATTTCGTCTTAGAAAAAATTAACAAAAAAATTTCGGGAGACTTGTGATATTGATGAAAATATGGTAAATTGAGGTAAGTCAAAACGAAATAAATTTTGGAAAGGTGAATGACATCATGGATCAGAAAATACGAGTGTTAATCGCAGATAGTGATAAGGAATTTTGCGGTCTTCTCAGCGAAGCGCTG
>JBJDZO010000114.1:0-3524 GCA_051868095.1 Butyricicoccus sp.
CGCTCGATCAGCCCTTCGAAGAAATCTCCATCCGCGACGTGGACGCCGATTTCCTGAAGACTGTCACTCTGTCCGAGGTGTACGACTACCTCAGCTACATCGCGCAGGAGCGCCCGCGTCAGCAGAACAGCCAGACAACCGAATATGGTTTGTGTGCTACATCCCGCGCGCGCAAGGTCGCTTCTATCCGGGCATTTTTCCGGTATCTCACCAGCAAAGCCAATGTGCTTGAGGTCAATCCGGTCGCGGAGCTGGACTCTCCCACCCAGCCGAAACGTCTGCCGCGTTATCTGACGGTGGAAGAATCCATGGCGCTGCTGAATAGCGTGCAGGGACCGTATGCGGCGCGTGATTACTGCATACTGACCCTCTTTTTAAACTGCGGCATGCGTGTTTCCGAACTGGCAGGTATCAATGTGCAGGACATCCAGAAAGATACCCTGCGCGTAATCGGCAAGGGCAACAAGGAGCGCACGATCTATCTGAACGACGCTTGTCTGGAGTCGATCGAAGCATATCTGCCCGAGCGCATTGTCCCGCACGCGGCCGACCAGAACGCCTTCTTCACCAGCCGCAACCGCAACCGTCTCAGTGTGCAGACCATCAAATGGCTGGTCAAGAAGCATCTGACTGCTGCCGGATTGGATGCCACCAAATTTTCCGCGCACAAGCTGCGCCATACTGCGGCGACGCTGATGTATCAGAACGGCGTGGACATCCGTACCCTGCAAACCGTGCTCGGCCACCGCAGCGTAGACACAACTATGATTTACACACACATCCGCGACGAAAACGTGCGCACCGCAGCGCTGAACAACCCGCTCGCGCACGTCACACGATCCAAAAAGTCTGACGCGGACAAGGAGCCGGAAGACTGATTCCGGCTGCAATACGCAGATCCGGCCGGGCCTGCCGCGGCACGGTTCCAATCCGCAGCAGCACCAGACCTGCAAGAATTGCGGCGGTTACAAGCAAAGTATTTCGTTCTCGAGTTCCCATCGATTTCATTCCTCCGTTCTGGTAACAAAATGCCTGACTTGCACCTTATTGCCTATGGCTCGATGAATAGTTTCTCTGATTTACAGCTTTATGATACGCCATATTCCGCATATCTTCCGTGATTTTTTCATGCAATCGCAGCTGCCTTGAGATACCTGCTTTAGAACTGCATGGTACGGAACGCAGTCGGCCGCATGCCGGTTCCCGCCCGGAATGCACGCGCGAAATGCGATGCGCTGTGGAACCCACACTGATCCGCGATTTCCTCGACTGACAGCGCGGTACTGAGCAGCAGCAGTTTCGCCTGCCGGATGCGGAACGCAAGCAGATATTCATGCGGCGTACTGCCGAAATGCTTTTTGAAGCTGCGGATAAAATGCGATGTGCTCATATTGCACAGCGCCGCGAGTTCTTCGACCTCAATCGGTTCGCGGAAACGCCGATGAATGCACCGCAGTGCCGGTTCAAACAGACCATCTGCGGTCGGATGCAGCGCAGGCGCGGCCAAGCGGCTCAGAATGCGGTGTACCTCGACCGAAACCGCATGCTCCCCCTGCAAAAGCTGCTGTGCTCCGGTGAGCACGGTCTCAAAGCTGCGCCGCAGAACAGCCGTCTCCCCGCCGTCAAACAAACCGTTTGACCGCTGCAGCAGATAGTCTGTATACGCTTCGCTGCCTGCGCCCTGAAAATGAAACCACAGAAATTCCGCATCATCCAAACAATAATAAGCATGCGGACGACGGCAGTCAAGCAGCGCAACCTGCCCGGCCTGCGCCGCAAAGCGTTCGCCGCCGGTTTCGATGTGCAGCGTTCCCGCACATACGTACATAAGCAGGAACAGCTCCAGAGACTGACGTTCGATGCGATATTCCGCATTGCAGTGAAAATGTCCGAACTGCGGCACACAGTACAACGCACTCCGCGCAAAGGCGGACGGGATGGTGAAATCCATAAAGGATTCCGGCTTCACGCCTGCGTCAACAATCTTCATACGGTATCCCCTCCTTCTAATTTCCATTCTATCAGAACGCCGTGCCCTGCGCAAACCTTCGTTTTCGATTGAGCAATTTTTGTATAACATATGCAAATCCTATGAAATGACTCCCACGGTTTTTCGCTGTATAATGCAGTCAAACAAACGGAAACAACACGTTTGCAGAACAAATTCAAAAACGATTTGCAATCAATTGTTTGACAATGGGAGGATTTATCATGAAAGAGATTCGTATTGGTCTGGTAGGTTCCGGCTGGATGGGCAAGGCGCATTCTTCGGCGCTCGCAGACGCACAGATGCTGTTTGGCCCCGATTATGGCGTGGCTGCCTTTGAGATTGTCGCGGACGCAAACAAGGCGGCGGCTGAGGCTGCACAGAAGAAGATCGGCTTCAAGCGCGTCACTACTGACTGGCATGATGTTGTCACCGATCCAAATGTTGATCTGGTTGACATCGCTACCCCGAACGCCTTCCACTACGAGGTTGCAAAGGCGGCGCTCGAAAATGGCAAGAATGTTTACTGTGAGAAGCCGCTGTCCATTTCGGCAGAGGAGTCCAAAGAGCTGGCCGAACTGGCCGCACAGAAGGGCGTCATCAACTATGTCGGCTTCAACAACACCATGAATCCGGCCAACGCTTATGTACGTGAACTGGTGCAGTCGGGCGCACTCGGCCAGATCATGCGCTTCACCGGCACCTACGATCAGGATCAGCTGCTTGACGAAAACCTGCCGATCACCTGGCGGCACATCAATAAGCTGGCAGGCTGCGGAGCGCTGGGTGACCTCGGTTCCCATCTGCTGTCCATCTCCCAGTTCATCATGGGTGACATCAAGGCGGTCAACGCGATGAGCACTACGGTATTCCCGAAGCGTCCCAAGGCTGCCGGTTCGACCGAAATGGCCGATGTGGAGAACGAAGATATCATGACCTTTATGGCGGAGTACACAAACGGCGCAATCGGTACCATCGCCTGCTCGCGCGTGGCAACCGGCCGCAAGAATTACCTCTGCTATGAAATTCAGGGCACCAAGGGTTCGGTACGCTACGACCTCGAGCGCATGGGTGAGGTACAGGTATACTTCCAGAGCGACAACGAGCGGGACCGCGGCTTCCGCACTGTACTTCTCAACCCCAAGATGAAGGGCTATTCGGCATTCCAGCCCGCAGGCGGCATCTCCATCGCGTACAATGACATGAAGATTCTTGAGGTTCATGAGCTGTTCTCGGCGCTGACGCAGGGCACCCCGTATGCCTGCAACTTTGAGTTTGGCTATAAGATTGACCGCACGGTTGCGGCTGTGCTCGAATCCGCAAAGACCCGCGCTTGGGTAGACGTCAAGTAAAGGAGGACGAAATCATGGCAATCAAAGTCGGTATTGCACCCGATTCGTGGGGCGTTTGGTTCCCGGAGCACGAAAAGCAGACCCCGTGGTGGCGCTGCATGGACGAAATGAAGGTATCGGGCTATGACGGCGTTGAGCTTGGCCCGTGGGGCTACTTTCCGAACACCAATCCGCTTCTGAAAAAT
>JBJDZO010000115.1:0-3515 GCA_051868095.1 Butyricicoccus sp.
GCCGTGCTGGAAAGATACGGGGTCAGAAATTCCCGCACCGCAGGCAAATCGGCTTCTTTGAACTTCAGCCCGCTTACAAACGTGTCGCAAATCGCCCAGTTCGTGATGTACGGCACAAAATCCGCGCAGTACCGCAGCCGTTCGGCTGTGCTCAGCTTGGCCGCGCCGATCACCGCTCCGCGCACCACGGTTTCTTCATAATACCGGTCGGGCGTGCGGTCGTCCAGAATTTGACGCACATCCGGGCCGTGAGCCAGCTCCCGACCGAGCGCGCGCAGCGCGGGCATGCGCACCCCCAGCATGTCATCCGCGTCCAGTTCGGGCACCAGACGCACATGAAAATCCCGGTAATCCGGCTCTGCCAGCGGCATCAGCCGGGGAATAAGGTCGTATTTCATGCCGCGTCCTCTGCGGCAGCTTCCGCGAACGCAGCAGCAAGCGCATCCACATCGATCAGCCCAAGATTCAGCTTCCACTCCAGCACCCGGCGCACATGCGCATCAATTTCAGCTTCGGTCAGTGTGCCGTCTGCAACCGCTTGCAGCACGGCCGCATGCTGTTCCGCCAGATTGGAACTAATCATCAGGTCGTTGTCCGCCTGCACGGCCAGCACCGCCGCTTCGCCGGTCTGTGCAAATCTGCCGACCGCGTCCATCGAAAGATCGTCGGTCATCACGACGCCGTCAAATCCCAGCGTGCCGCGCAGAACCTCATGCACCGCCGGAGACAGCGACGCGGGTGCACTGTCATCCATGCACTCCACAACAATATGACTCATCAGCACACTGCCTGCCCCCGCTTCGATGCCCGCCTGAAACGGCAGAAAATCGCTGCTTTTGTAGGTCTGCATGGGCCGCGAATCCTTCACCGTCTTGCTGTGTGTGTCGCCGTTCGGGCCGTAGCCGGGGAAATGCTTGAGCACTGCGCCGATCTTGTCCTGCGTCATCTGCTCGACCACGCAGCGTACATAAACCGCCGTTCCCTCAGCATCCTCACCAAACGCACGCGAATACATATAATCCCCCGGGTTGGTCACCACATCGCACACCGGCGCGAGATTGACATTGATTCCAAGGCTGTGCAGCAGTTCATCTTTTTCGATGGTGTCATAATAAAAAGCCTCCATGCCGCCTTCCTCGTACAGTTCCTGCGGCGACTGGAACGGCGACAGACGGAACGCACGATACTTGCTCAGGCGCACGACCGAGCCGCCTTCCTCATCTACACCGATCAGCATGGGGATATCGGCCGCGTTCTGATAGCCTGCGATGGTTTCGCGCACCGAATCGGGGGTTTCGTCCTCAAAATCGCGTGCAAACAGAATATATCCCGCCGGATGCAGGGACGCGATTTCCTCTGCCGCATCCTCCTCCGGGCAGCGCGCAAAGAACAACTGCCCAACCTTCTGTTCCAGCGTCATGTATTCGAGCAGCTTGTCTGCCGGACGGATTTCCGGCTCCTCCGGCTGGACGATGGACGAGACCGCCGAATCGGCGCCGCCGTCTTTCCGCATCACGATCATCGACCAGAACGAGGTTCCGTTTTCGGTCAGCGTCGGCAGGAGAAACACCTTACCGGTCACACCGAGCAGCAGCACAATTACCAAAGCGAGTGCTAATTTTTTCAACATATCCTCCACCTCTTTTGTCACGTTTCTAAGGATATCTTACCATAGCGGCGGGGACTTTTCAAACGCGCTGTGCAGTGGTACAATAGAAGGGCTGAAAAATCATCGAAAGGGGGTCAGACCGCTTTGTCGGAACCGATCCTTGGCCGTTTTGCGCCGTCGCCCAGCGGACGCATGCATCTTGGCAACGTGCTGTGTGCGCTGCTGTCATGGCTGTCGGCGCGCAGCAAAAACGGCGGCTATATCCTGCGCATTGAAGACCTCGATGAGATGCGCTGCCCGCGTTCGTATGCGGAACTGATTATGGAAGACCTGCGCTGGCTGGGGCTGGACTGGGATGACATCACCGAGCAAAACCCGGGCGCACAACGTTATGCCGCCGCACTTGCGGATATTCCGGAAGCCGTGCGCTGCTCGGCGTATCAGAGTGACCGCACCCCGGTTTACGAATTTTTCGAAGGCATCCTGCGCGAACGCGGGCTTCTGTACCCCTGTTTCTGTTCGCGAGCCGAGCTGCACGCGGCAAACGCCCCGCATTTGTCGGATGGCCGCGTGGTTTACGCGGGCACCTGCCGCGGCCTGACCGCCGAAGAAGTGGCCGAGCGGCGCAAAAAACGCGGTGCGGCCACGCGCGTGCGCGTCCCGGAGGAGCAGGTGTCCTTCACCGATGGCTTCATGGGGCCGTACACCGAAGACCTGCCGACCGAATGCGGCGATTTTATCATCCGCCGTTCGGACGGCGTGTTTGCCTATCAGCTTGCCGTAACGGTCGATGACGGCCTGATGGGTGTAACTGAGGTAGTACGCGGCAGCGACCTGATCGGCTCGACCGCGCGGCAGATCTGGCTGCACCGGCTGTTCGGCTTTGAACCGCCCGCGTTTTATCACATGCCGCTGCTGCTCGCGCCGGATGGCCGCCGCTTGAGCAAACGCGACGAAGACCTTGACCTTGGCCTGCTGCGGCAGCGCATGCGGCCGGAGCGGCTGGTTGGTGCGCTGGCCTTTGCCGCCGGACTGATCGACCGGGACGAACCGGTGACTGCCCGCGAGCTTGTGGACGGTTTCTCGTGGCAGAAAGTGCCGAAAACCGACCTTTACTTGCCCGATCTCTTCCGCGACTAAAAAATTCATAAAAAGTTCGCAGGAAAGGTATTGAATTTTCCCCATGGTTGGGGGTATCATATTTGTTAAAGCAAGCTAACCCATGGAATCAGATAGGAGTTAGGAAGTAGGAGTGAGGAGTTGTGGTATCCGGCAAAGCCGGATAATTCAATCCGCGCTTTGCGCGGTTCCATACCTCCTACCTCCTATCTCCTAACTCCTAACTAAATAAAAACCGAGAGGAAGTTATTGATATGACCAAAATTGACATTATTTCGGGTTTCCTTGGCGCGGGTAAGACCACGCTGATCAAGAAGCTGCTGAAAGAAGCGCTCGAGGGCCAGAAGGTTGTCCTGATTGAGAACGAGTTCGGTGAAATCGGCATCGACGGCGGTTTTCTGAAGGAGGCCGGCATCCAGATCACCGAGATGAATTCGGGCTGCATCTGCTGCTCGCTGGTGGGCGACTTCGGCAAGGCGCTGGAGGAGGTCATTGAGACCTATCACCCCGACCGCATCATCATCGAGCCGTCCGGCGTCGGCAAGCTGTCCGATGTCATTCGCGCCGTACAGGGCGTGGCCGAGCATGAGCCGGTCATCCTGAACAGCTTTGTTACGGTGGCGGACGCGATGAAGTGCAAGATGTACGCCAAGAACTTCGGTGAGTTCTTCCTGAACCAGATCGAAAACGCGGGCGCGATTCTGCTCAGCCGCACTCAGAACGTCAAGGCGGACAAGCTTGACCAGTGCGTCACCCTGCTGCGCGGCCACAACAAGGATGCCCGCAT
>JBJDZO010000116.1:0-3497 GCA_051868095.1 Butyricicoccus sp.
CCTTCGCCGTTATTTCGCTGGAGAATGGCGACGATATCAAGACGGTGCAGCACAACCTCGGGCACGCAACGGCATCCTTCACGCTGGATGTTTACGGGCATGTCAGCGACCGCATGCGCCGCGAAAGCGCAGCCCGTATGGAGCACTTTATCGAACAGATTTCACCATCCGCCAACTAATCCTCTTTCCCTCACAAAAAAAGCCCGCGCTTTCCATCGATCGAAAGCGCGGGTTTCTTATTTTCAGGAAGCACCGTTCCTGTCCGGTTCATCATTTCATTTCATCCAAAAGGTCCATCACTTCGTCGGCCTGATCCTCCAGCATTTCGTGCTGTTCACCCCAGGCCTCATAGGCTTCGCTTTCCATGTCCTCCGGTTCGACCGCATCCAATGCGGCCAGCTGTGCACGAAGCTGCTCCAGCAAGTCCAGCAGTTCTTCCCGGGTCATGGTGTCCAGATCGTTCTCCGGAATCTGATATTTCGCAAAATCAATGATGTCTGCCATACCGCGCAGCCTCCTTTGATTGGTTTCCTTTATTATACCCGACCGATGCGCGAAGTACAATTCTTTAGGCAAAAGATTGCCCCGCGAATTGGGGTATCAAGGGGTAGCTGAAGGGGTGATATTTTGCAAATCAGGCTCTTTTGTTCTGAATATCCCTCAAAACAAAGAAAATCCGCATCTTACATCGCTGTAAAATGCGGATATCTGGCGGAGAAGGAGGGATTTGAACCCTCGCGACACTTTCGCGCCCTACTCCCTTAGCAGGGGAGCCCCTTCACCACTTGGGTACTTCTCCATACCAATCTGAAGTTGTAACTCCGTCTTTTCTGGCGGAGCGGGTGGGATTCCGTTTGCTGCGGCAAACGCCACGGCGGTTGCAATATGCCACCGGCATATTGCCAAGAGCCGCCTCAAGGTGAATTGCGCGCAAGCGCAAGAGGGGGTGGCCTGGGCCATTCGAATCCCCCGCCGACGCTCCATGCAAATTTCTGGCGGAGCGGGTGGGATTCGAACCCACGCGCCCTTTCGGACAAACGGTTTTCAAGACCGCCTCGTTATGACCGCTTCGATACCGCTCCATATCATGCCCGATAAGCAAATATTATTTTATCAGACACACCCGCATTTGTCAACTGTTTTTTTCATTTCAAACAATCGAATAACGAAAGCGCTCAGGCCGGGGGAATGGCCTGAGCGCCGAAAGGAATACAGCGCGGATGCAAACGCTGTATATTGGTCGTCATCCTTTAGACGACAACGCCTCAGAATATAACAATTATAGCATTATCCTAGTCTTTTGTCAATGTATACTTACGCCATGGCATCTTCGGCCGCGGCAAACATTTCGTCTGCGGTCATGGTCGCATCCCAGTTGTAAATACTGTACACCACGTCACCGATTTGCCAAGTTACGGTCTGGAAATATTCTTCCTCGCGCTCGTCACTGCCCTCGGATACATACAGCTCGTTCGCATCCATTCGCGCCTGCTCCTCCGCGGTCAGTTCATACCCGACCGGCACAAACAGATACTCGTCCGCGCGATAGAACATCTCGATGCCGTTCACCTCGCGCACCTCATACGGCTGTCCTTCGTAATTCTTCGGCAGCAGACCCTCGCCGTCGAGTTCGGTATCATATCTGCGTGCGGTATACATCAGCACCCGTCCATCGATGTTGATGCTTGTGCCGTAATCGGCAGAAACTTCCGGAAAGGTGCCAAACCGGTTTCCGTTTTCATCCATCTTATCGGTGTACTCAATCGAGCCTTTCTGGAAATCATAGCCCGCCAGCGACTCCGGAATACAGATACCCTCGGCAACCTTTTCGGAATCCTTCTGCAATTCCTCCACCGAAAACCGCATATCCTCCACCCGCAGGCTGCTGACCAGAGCGGTGACCTGTCCGCGGGCAAACGCACCCACCGTCGTCAGGCAGAGCGCTGCCGCGAGGCCTACCGCCAGCTTTCTCCAAACCGGCTTTTTGGTTCCCATCTGTTTGTCCTCCAACATATTATCAATCCTCGCCTTCATGTTGTCTTCTGCTTCCATGTGATCGACACAGGCATGCAGCGTTTCACGCAGCTGCGCATCCAGTTCAAAGTCCTTCATACCCTGACGCCCTCCAAATCATGTTCGTGCTCCATCGCCCGCTGTAAATTGCGCCGCGCGGTAAACAGGCGGGATTTCACCGTTCCTTCCCGGCATTCCAGCACACGCGCAATTTCCCGCACCGGCATATCGTTGTAGTAATAGAGCACAATCACGGTGCGCTGTTTTTCGTCCAGCGCCCGCACCGCCTGATACAGCAGCCGGCTTTGTTCGGTGCGCAGCACCGCACCCAGCGCCGATTCACCGGTCTTCGTGCCATCTTCGAAGAACTCGGCAACCGGCTCTTCCCGGCCGCGCCTGCGGCAATATTTCCATGCCGCACGGGTGAGCAGCGTCCACAGCCAGCTTTTGAACCGCGCCGGCTCCCTTAACTGACCAATTCTCTGGTAGCACTGTACAAACGCTTCCTGTACCACATCCTCGCCGTCAGCACGACTGCCCGTAATCAGGCAGGCCGTGCGCAGCGCGTCATTGCGATACCTCGTATACAGTTCATCAAACGCGGCGCGATCGCCCTGCTGCAAGCGCCTCACCAATATTTCGTCCTGCATACCGCTTCTCCTTTCTTTCGGTGCACCTGTATATAAGAGCCGCAAGAATCGGAATTGGTTCATATGCCAAAGAAAAAAAATTGCCCGGGCAGCCGCATAAGCTTTCCGGGCAATTTCAAATTACAGCTTGGGCAGCAGCTCCTGCTCAATCGCCGCTTCGAGGGGCATGCCCGAGAAGCCGACCGATGCAAGGCCGTCAATAAAGCGGGTCACCGATGCCATAAGCACCGAAATATTATCCGCAAAGAAGGTAATCACCTTTTCCAGATCGAGCGAAGAATCGATCAGAGTCGTGTGCTTGAGATAAATCTGTCCGGCGTCGGCAAAGAATCCGAAATGGCCGAGCGCACAGAAATCGTTGCAGTATTCGCAGGCGGCCTTGACATGGCGGAAATTCGCTTCCGGCACGCCGGTGAACAGGGTGACAAAGAATTGCAGCAGGCCGGTTTCCTCCGCCGGGAGCGCAATCGGGATAAAGCAGCTCTCAATCGTAACATCCTTCTGCACCTTGCCCTGCCGCATAGCTTCGCAGCGCAGCAGCAGCGGCGAGCCTTCCTGCTGCATCACTTCCGCACGGAAGCCGTTCTGATTCAGCACATCGGCCATACAGCCGAGAATCTGCTGTTGTTTTTCGAGTTTCATAATACCTCTTTCCAGATAGGAGATTGAAAGATAGGAGATAGGAGTTATGGTATCCGGCAAAGCCGGATATTTTTTATACCGCGCACAGCGCGGTTCCTTATCTTCTATCTGCTATCTTCTCACTTCTATCTTATTTCACGCCAATGTCGGTGCGGTAATGCACGCCGTCAAAATGAATCTTCTTTACGTCCG
>JBJDZO010000117.1:0-3495 GCA_051868095.1 Butyricicoccus sp.
TTATCATCAACGGCTACTTCGATATGTCCCTGTGTACACTGGTTTCGCTGACCGCGGCGCTCAGCTGCGGCCTGCAAAGCTCAATTGGTCTGGTGCCGGCGGTGCTGGTTTCGCTGCTGGTTGGTCTGATCGTCGGCTGCATCAACGGCTTTCTTGTCGCCAAGGCAGGCATCAACGCCTTCGTTGTCACGCTGGCGCTCATGCTCGGCTGCCGCTCGCTGTCCTATCTGTACAGCCATGAGCAGTCCATTCTGGCCACCAGCGACGCGTTCACCGACTTCGGTATGGGCACGCTGCCCTTCGGCATGTCCTACATCAGCGTGCTGTTCCTCGTGATGCTGCTCCTCGCGCACTATGTGCTGCGCTATACCATCCATGGACGCAATACGTATGCGGTCGGCGGCAACGCAGGTTCGGCGTTTAACGCGGGTATCAACGTCACCAAAACCACGTTTATCAACTTCGTCATCTGCGGCTTTACCAGCGCGCTGGGCGGCGTGCTGTATGCGGCACAGAGCGGCGCATCTTCGCCTCCGCTCGGCTGGCCGGATATGCACATGCTGGTCATCGCGGCGGTTGTCCTCGGCGGCAGCAAGCTGACCGGCGGCGTGGGCAACATCTGGTACACCTGCGGCGGCGTTATGATTCTCGGCATCGTGTCCAATGTCATGAACCTGCTCAATGTGCAGACCTACGTGTCCACTATGGTTACCGGCCTCATCATGATCGGCGTTCTGTACCTTGATAAGGTGCTTACCGAGCGCAAGAGGAAAGAGAGCCTGACCAACGCATAGCTTGCAGTGGAAATAGTCGTTTTGAAAAAGAGAAGAAGACCACAATTTTAAAGGAGGAAAATATTATGACAACCAAGAAGATTGCAGCAATCGTTTGTGCAGCAACCATGACCATTTCGATGACCGGATGCTTCGGCAGCGGCGGCCAGCAGAGCGGCGGCAGCGCGGCTTCGGGCAGCGCAGGCGGCGCTTCGGACGGAAATCTGGTCATCGGCATGACCGTAAACAACGCGGGCGCTGACCCGTACCAGACCGCATACTATTCGGCGGCAGAGTCCTACGCCAAGGAACTGGGCGTTGAGCTCAAGCTGCTCGACCCGGTTGGCGATGTGACCAAGCAGCAGAATCAGGTACAGGACCTGATCGGTATGAACTGCGACGCGATTGTTGTTTGGCCGTGCAACTCGGAAGCGGCTGTTGCTATGGTCAAGTCGATTAACAAGGCCGGTATCCCGGTCATGAGCGCCAACACCAACGTTGTAGAGAGCGGAAAAGAATATCTGGAATGCTACGTCGGTCCCTCCAACATCCTTGAGGGCAAGCAGACTGCCGAGCAGATGGTAGCGGATATTGGCAATGACGCCAAGATTCTGTACATTGACGGACCTGCCGGTTATTCTACCTCTGCGGAGCGCCGTCAGGGCATGGACGAAGGCATTGCAGGCACCAATATCGAAGTGCTGGAGAGCCAGATTTCGGACGGCAACCGCGAGAAGGCACAGCAGGTAATGGAAAACTATCTGGTCAAGTATCCGGAAGGCTCGGTTGACGCAGTTTACTGCATGGATGACAACATCGCAATCGGCGCAATCAACGCAATGGAAGCAGCAGGCCGTACCGACATCCAGGTTTACGCGGCAGCCTGCGGCGACTACAACACCTTGACCTACATCCAGGAAGGCAAGCTGCGCGCAACCGCGATGCAGTCTCCGATCATCGATGCACAGACCGCGCTGGACTATGCTGTACGCATCGCTAAGGGCGAGAAGATGGCCGAGTTTGACAACTTCATGGAAACCCCGGTTGCAACTGCGGACAACATTGATTCCCTGAACATCGCGCCGTGGTAACAAACCATCTCACGTCCCTCTCCGCAGCGGGGAGGGACGCTGAATTAAGGAATCGAGGGACGTATTTATGAGTAAAAATGAATATGTTCTTCAGATGAAGAACATCAATAAAACCTTCCCAGGCGTTAAGGCACTCAACGGTGCGTGTCTGGATCTGCGCTACGGCGAAGTGCTGGCGCTCTGCGGCGAGAACGGCGCGGGCAAATCCACGCTGATGAAATGCCTGTCGGGCGTATACCAGCCCGATCCGGATTCGGGCGAAATTCTGTATCAGGGCAAGCCGGTGCAGTACCACAGCCCGATTGAAGCCAAGAATGACGGTATCGTCCTGATTTTCCAGGAGCTGTCGCTGGTTATGGATCTGTCGGTTGCGGAGAACATTTATCTGGGTTCGCTGCCGATGAAGCACGGCCGCGTGGACTGGAAAAAGCTCTATGCCGACACCCAGATTGTGCTGGACAAACTGGGCTGCCCGGCCAGCCCCAAAGACGCGATTTCCTCGCTGCCCATCGCGCAGCAACAGATGATCGAAATTGCCCGCGGCATTGCGCTGGGCGCCAAGGTGCTCATCCTCGACGAGCCGACCTCATCGCTGACCGAGCGCGAAAAGAACTATCTGTTCGACATCATCCGCAAGCTACAGAGCGAAGGCGTCGGCATCATCTATATCAGCCATAAGATGGACGAAATCTTTGAGATTTCCAACCGTGTGCTGGTTTTCCGCGACGGACAGCCGACTGGCCAGTTCAACACTAAGGACATTGGCCTTGACGACATCGTGCAGGCCATGATTGGCCGCACGCTGGACGGCTACTTCCACAAGTGCAAGGCGCAGCCGGGCGAAGAAGTGCTGCGCGTCGAGGGTCTGACGCTCAAAGGCGTGTACAAGGACATCAATTTCAATGTGCATCGCCGCGAGGTGGTTGGCTTCTATGGACTGGTCGGCGCGGGCCGCTCGGAAATCATGGAGACCATTTTTGGCGTGCGCAAGCCGGATTCCGGTTCGATTTACATGAACGGCAAGCTATCCACTATCCGTATCAGTGTGGATGCGGTACGCAACAAAATCGGTTTCGTCACCGAAAACCGCAAGGAACAGGGTTTGGTACTGGATAAATCCTGCCGGGAGAATATTTCGCTGGCCAAACTGCCTTGGATTTCCAAGTGCGGCTTTGTGGACGAAAAGGCCACCCATGCGATTTACAAGGAATATTATGAAAAAATGCGCATCAGCTCGCCGTCGTCCGAACAGCAGATTGTGTATCTGTCCGGCGGCAACCAGCAGAAGGTCGTCATCGGCAAATGGCTGACGCTCGAACCCGACCTGCTGATTCTCGACGAGCCGACCCGCGGCATCGACGTTGGCTCCAAGTCGGAGATTCACAAGCTGATCGCGGATCTGGCGGAATCCGGCATGGCGGTCATCGTAATTTCGTCCGAAATGCCTGAAATTATGGGTGTTTCCAACCGTATTTACACCATTGCACAGGGACTGATTACCGATGAGTTCGTGGGCGATGATATCACGGAGGAAAACCTTATCAAGGCCATCACGATCACCGAATCGGCCAAACACGCATAATAGCCCATACCTTTCTTTCTCAATTTTCAGAGACACGGTGCAGTCATTC
>JBJDZO010000118.1:0-3470 GCA_051868095.1 Butyricicoccus sp.
CTGTCACTGCATCCTGCCGTGGCATCTCGAACTGGACGCGCTCAGCGAGAAGGCACGCGGCGGCGACGACATCGGCACCACTAAGAAGGGCATTGGCCCCACCTACATGGACAAGGCCGAGCGCATTGGCGTGCGTATGCACGACTTTGTCGGCGAACGTTTTGAGGAAGTTATGCGCGAGGCGTGCGCGCGCAAAAACAAGGTGATTACCGGCGTATACGGCGGCGAACCGATCGACATCGAAGCGGTTCTGGCTGAGTACAAGGTATATGCGGACCGTCTGCGCAGCCATGTCAAGGACACCACCATCATGACTTGGGACGCAGTGAAAAACAACAAGTTTGTGCTCTTTGAGGGCGCGCAGGGCACCCTGCTCGACCTTGACATGGGCACCTATCCCTATGTTACCTCCTCCCATCCGATTGCCGGCGGCTGCTGCATCGGTTCGGGTGTTGGCCCGACGGCCATCACCGATATCATGGGCATTTTCAAGAGCTACACCACCCGCGTTGGCAAGGGTCCGTTCCCGACCGAGCTGTTCGATGAGACCGGCGACTACATCCGCAACGCCGGCGGCGAATTCGGCACCGTAACCGGCCGTCCGCGCCGTACCGGTTGGTTTGATGCTGTCATCGCGCGCTACGCGGTTCGCGTCAACGGCCTGACCGAAATGGTCATCAACAAGATTGACCCGCTGCGCGGCCTGAAGAAGCTCAAGGTCTGCGTTGCTTACGACTACAAGGGCCAGCGCATTGAGGAGTTCCCGGCGAACTTTGCCGATCTCGAGCACTGCACCCCGATTTACGAGGAGTTCGACGGCTTCGATGAGGATATCACCGGCTGCCGTTCGTTCGATGAGCTGCCCGCAAGCGTTCAGTCGTACATCAAGGAGCTGGAGCGCATCTGCGGCTGCAAGATCAGCATGCTGGGTGTTGGCCCGGCCCGCGATCAGGTTATGTCCATCTAATTCCGTCCGTTTTCCAAAGCACCGTCGTTTTTCGGCGGTGCTTTGTTTTATCTTCGGAAAAATTTTTAAAGTTAGCCGTTGACAACTCCGTGTTCCTGTGGTATAGTAAATCTGCAAGTTAGATTTGGCTAACTTTTAAATCTGCTCATACGATTTTCTAATTGTTCTTCCTATCAAAAGCGCACCCGAAGCCCCCTTTCGGATGCGCTTTTGAGCATACAGAAAAGGACGCTTCCTTTCAGATGCGTCCTTTTTGGTTACTCTCCCGCGCGGTCAAAAATGCGCTCCACACGCAGGCATTTTCCGCTGGATGGGTCGATTTCAAACAGCGCACCCCCCAGTGCGCACTCACCCTCCGCGGTCTGGAAATACTCGGTCAGGTCGCCGCGGAACATGGCAATCGATTGCTCGGGCTTTACGCCCAGCACCGACCAGATCGGGCCGGTCATGCCGATATCGGTGATGTAGCCGGTTCCTTTGGGGTTCACGCGCTCGTCCGCGGTCTGCACGTGCGTATGCGTGCCATAAACCGCCGCGCACCGGCCATCCAGATAGAAGCCCATCGCCAGTTTTTCGCTTGTGGCGTTCGCGTGGATTTCACATACCGCGATGTCATACTGCCCCTCGGCCTTTTTTAAAATCTTATCCGCCGCGAGAAACGGATTATCCGGGCCGAACGCCATCTCACACCGGCCAATCAGGTTCATCACCAGCACCCGCCATCCGGCTGCGTCATAAATGCCCCAGCCTTCGCCCGGGGACTGCGGCGCCAGATTCGCCGGGCGCAGGATATAGCGGTTGTCCTCCAGATACGGGACAATCTGCCGCTTGTTCCACACATGATTTCCGAGTGTAATCACGTCCGCGCCCGCGTCAAACATATCGTCTGCCTGTGCCGGCGTCACGCCCACGCCGGATGCGTTTTCCCCGTTCACGATCACAAAGTCGGCCTTGCATTCCTGTTTCAGACGGCGCAGCCTGCGCCTCAGATATTGCAGCCCCGGCTTGCCGACGACATCGCCAACTGTTAAAATCCTCATATTTCTCCTCCAAAAAAGGCGGACAAGCAAAAATCTTGTCCGCCTTGTCTTGATTGTCCTTTTAGTCGAACAGAGTGGAAACCGAAGCTTCCTCGTAAATGCGTGCAATCGCCTCGGTGAAGACCGGAGCAACGTTCAGAATGTTGATCTTGTCGATCATCTTGTTCTGCGGCAGTGCGATGGTGTCCAGAATGGTCAGTTCCTTGATCGGGCTGTTCTGGATGCGCTCAATCGCCGGGCCGGACAGTACGCCATGGGTCGCGCAGGCGTAAATCTCGGTCGCGCCGCCCTTCTCCACGAGGGCGTTGGCCGCGTGAACGAGCGTACCGGCAGTGTCAATCAGATCATCGATCAGCATGACGCGCTTGCCGCGGACATCGCCGATGATGTTCATAACCTCGGAAACGTTGGCCTTCGGGCGGCGCTTGTCGATGATGGCGAGCGGCAGATCAAGCTTTTCGGTGAACTTGCGTGCACGGTTGACCGAACCAAGGTCAGGGGATACGATGACAATGTCGTCGCGTGCAACGCCGAACTTGCCTGCGATGTGCGGGATGAGCACCGAGGAGCCGAGCATGTTGTCCACCGGGATGTCAAAGAAGCCCTGAATCTGGGTGGCATGCAGGTCCATGGTCAGGATGCGGTCGGCGCCCGCGGTAGTCAGCAGGTTTGCCACCAGCTTGGCCGAAATCGGGTCACGCGCCTTGCTCTTGCGGTCCTGACGGGCGTAACCGAAGTACGGGATGACCGCGGTGATACGGCCGGCGGATGCACGGCGGCATGCGTCGATCATAATGAGCAGTTCCATCAGGTTGTCGTTGACCGGTTCGCAGGTAGACTGCACCAGGAAAACGTCGGAGCCGCGCACGGTTTCCGAGATAGAGACCGAAATCTCACCATCCGAAAAATGGGATACGGTTGCCTTGCCAAGCGGCAGGCCGAGTGCAGATGCGATCTGCATGGCGAGTGCCGGATGGGAATTGCCGGCGAAGATCTTGATGTTTTTACCGTGAGGAATCATGGTTTTTCAATACCCCCTGCATAGTGCATAGTTTGTAGTGATGTGTATTTCGGTCTTATTTCTGGTGAGCCGCACGGCGGCGGTCATTCCAGCCTTCAATGTTGGTCTGCCGGGCACGCGCCACCGTCAGCGCGCCGTCCGGCACATTTTTGGTCACCGTGGTGCCTGCCGCGGTAAAGACGCGGTCGCCCAGCGTCACAGGTGCAACCAGATTGGTATTGCAGCCGATGAAGCAGTCATCCCCGATGACCGTCTTGCTCTTGACGTAGCCATCGTAGTTGACGACCACGGTGCCGCAGCCAAAGTTGACGCGCTCACCGACCTCGGCGTCGCCGATATAGGTCAGATGGCTGACCTTGGTGCCGTTGCCGATGTGCGCTTTTTTCAGTTCCACGAAGTCACCGATACGGGTGTTGTCACCGACGGTGCAGCCCGGGCGGAT
>JBJDZO010000119.1:0-3459 GCA_051868095.1 Butyricicoccus sp.
AGGAATTTCGAACCGCACAGCAGGAAAATGAACGCATAACCGCCGACTTTCAGGCCAAAGAGCGTGCATTTCTGTGCGAACAGGCGGGCATTCTGGCGGCAACGCTCGCGCCCGGTGTGCCGTGCCCGGTGTGCGGAGCACGCGAGCATCCCGCGCCCGCGGCGCTGTCAGCCGGAGCTGTGACCGAGCAGCAGCTTGAACAGGCGCGGAATGCGGCCGCAAAGGCTCAGAAAGACGCCTCTGAGGCCAGCGGTAAGGCGGCTTCGGCGCGTGCAGAGGCCGAAACCCGGAAAAATCAGCTCATACAGGACGTGGAGAAGGTGCTCGGCGCAGTGCCGCTGGATCGTCTGCGCGGCGTGCTGACCGACGAAATCGAACGCGCCAAGGCCGAAGGTGCGGCGCTTGCACGCGAAGTACGAACGCAAACCGAACGGGCAAAGACGCTCGAAGCGTGCGCCGCCGAGCGGAAGCAGCTCGACGCGGACGCAGTACGGCAGACCGAAGCCCTTGCCGCACTCGAGCGCACGCACAGCACATGCGTGCAGGAGCAGGCCGCGCGCCGGGCAGCCGCCGAAACCCTGCGTGCACGGTTGGCGTTTGAAAGCAAAAAGGACGCGAAAACCGCCCTCCAAAAGGACAAAACCGCCCTGTCTGCGCTGGAAAAAGCCCTTGAAGCCGCCGAAACCGCACGCCGTCAGGGCGCGGAAGCCCTTGCCGCGCATACCGCCGCGCTGGAAACTCTGCGGCAGCAAGTACCGGCGGGCGAACCGGCTGATTTGAACGCGCTTCGGGCGCAGTACCAAACGCAGGACAACGCGCGCAAAGCGCTCGAAGCTGCCCGCGCGGCACGGTACAGCCGCTGGGACATCAACGAAACCCTGCTTGCACGCCTGCGCACGCAGGGAGCTGCCCTGAAAAAGCAGGAAAAAACCTGCCTGACCCTAAGCCGTCTGTCCGACACCGCAAACGGCGAACTGGCCGGACGGCAGAAGCTGGCATTTGAAAACTACATTCTGGCATTTTACTTCGATCAGGTCATCGCGGCCGCAAACGAACGCTTCCATTCCATGACAAGCGGCCAGTACCGGCTTGTGCGGCGGCAGGAAGCAAGCGGCCTGCGTGCACAGACCGGCTTGGAACTGGACGTGCTCGACTACTACACCGGCAAACAGCGCAGCGTGCGCACGCTGTCGGGCGGCGAATCGTTTAAGGCATCGCTGTCGCTTGCGCTCGGCCTGTCGGATGTCATCCAGCGGGCGGCGGGCGGTGTTGAAATCGACGCCATGTTCATCGATGAGGGCTTTGGCTCACTCGATGAGGAATCGCTCGATCAGGCTATGAACATCCTCGCGGGCCTGTCGGACGGCCAGCGGCTGGTCGGTATCATC
Organism: Butyricicoccus sp.; assembly: GCA_051868095.1. Classification (GTDB taxonomy): domain Bacteria; phylum Bacillota; class Clostridia; order Oscillospirales; family Butyricicoccaceae; genus Butyricicoccus_B. Next base: position 1,389 of record JBJDZO010000119.1, read on the forward strand.
TCGCACGTAGCCGAGCTGCGCAGCCGAATAGACAAAAAAATCGTTGTCACGCGCGGCCGTGCGGGCAGCAGCCTGCGGATGGAGGTCTGATTCGGTACGTTTTTTGCCAAACTGCCTATTTTCAAGCTGCATACAGACGTGTATAATAAAATCGACATTGTATGAAAACCGGCGGATTGCCGCTTTTGGAGGGTTTTATGGACCATATGATTCGCGTCACAGCAGAGGTGGCGCTGGAAAATGAGGAGGAAGTGCGCACGCTCATCACTCGCTGTGCGCTCGAAGCGCTTGCACATGAGAATGTGGATTTTGATGCATTCATCGATGTGACCATCGTGGACGATGAAAACATCCGTGCGCTGAACGCCGAATACCGCGAAAAGGACGCGGTAACCGACGTGCTCAGCTTCCCGATGTACGAATTTTACAACGGCGAAGCACAGGAAGAACTGGAGACCGATCCGGAATCGGGCAAGGTTATGCTGGGGGATATGATTCTCAATTACCAGCGTGCGACCGAACAGGCGGCTGAGTTCGGCCATTCGGCGGCGCGGGAGTGCGGATTTTTGACGGTGCATTCGGTGCTGCACCTGCTCGGCTTCGACCACGAGCGCGAGGAGGAGGATCGCCTGCTTATGCGGAAAAATGAGGAAGAAATTCTCGCGGCGGTTGGACTGACCCGCGCATGAATCACGAAATCCGCAAGCTGCGGCAAAGCTTTGGCTATGCGCTGAAAGGTTTTCGCGCATGCATGCGCACCGAGCGCAATTTCCGCATTCATCTGACGGCGGCGGTGTATGTGTCGCTGTTTGCCCTGCTTGGCGGGCTGGACGCGACCCATTACGCCGTGCTGTGCCTGTGCTTTGCGCTCATGATGGCCGCCGAGCTGCTCAATACCGCAATTGAGCGCCTTTGTGACCGCATGGCAAGCGGCTATGATGAATTGGTCGGACAGGCCAAGGACATCGCGGCCGCAGCCGTATTCCTGTGCGCATTGTTCTGCGCGGTCATTGGCGCGGTATTCTTTCTGCCTTCCGGTGCGCTGCTGCGCGCGGTGGGCGCACTGATCGTACATCCGTGGCGGCTGGGACTGTTTTTGCTGTCGCTGCCCGTCGCTGCCGGGTTTGTCTTTTGCTTCGGCAAACGTACACGCAAACGTTAAAAGGAGAATTTCATGTCAAATATCACAAAAACCGCGATTATTTCGGTGGTTGGCCGCCCGAATGTGGGCAAATCCACCCTGACGAACAAGCTGGTCGGCTACAAGGTCGCTATTGTGTCGAATAAACCGCAGACCACCCGCACGCGCATCACCGGCGTGCTGACCGAGGAGGACTGCCAGTTTGTCTTTCTGGATACGCCCGGCCTGCACAAGCCGCGCTCGCGTCTGGGCGACTTCATGGTGAAGGTGGTCACGGATACGGTGGCCGAGGTCGATGTCGCCGCGCTGATTGTTGAGCCGAAGCCCGAAATCGGCCCGGCGGAGGAAAGCCTGATTGCCCAGATTAAGGCCAATCATATCCCGTCCATTCTGGTCATCAACAAGGTGGACACCGTGCCGCATGAGGAGCTGCTGTCCGTCATCGCGACCTACGCGGAAAAGCACGACTTTGACGCGGTCATCCCGGTGTCGGCGCGCACAGGCGAAGGCTGCCGTGTGCTGCTGAATGAACTGAAAAAATTCGCGCTCGAAGGCCCGGCGCTGTTCCCGGAGGACATGGTATCCGACCAGCCTGAGCGGCAGATCGCAGCCGAAATCATCCGCGAAAAAATGCTGCGTCTGCTCGACCGGGAAGTGCCGCATGGCGTAGCGGTCGGCATTGAGCGCTGGAACGAGCGTGAGGACGGCCTGATTGAGATCAACGCCACCATTTACTGCGAAAAAGCCAGCCACAAGGGTATTATCATCGGCAAAAACGGTGAAATGCTCAAAAAAATCGGCAAAACCGCACGGCTGGACATCGAGCACAATCTGGATACGCACGTGTTCCTCGAGCTTTGGGTCAAGGTCAAGGAGGACTGGCGGAACAATCCTGCGCAGGTGCGCAACTTCGGATACCAGGACGAATGA
>JBJDZO010000120.1:0-3424 GCA_051868095.1 Butyricicoccus sp.
CCTGTGACCCTCTGCTTGTAAGGCAGATGCTCTCCCAGCTGAGCTAAACTTCCATTGGTGACCCGTACGAGACTCGAACTCGTGTTACCGCCGTGAAAGGGCGGTGTCTTAACCGCTTGACCAACGGGCCGAAAAGGTGGTAGCGGTAATTGGACTTGAACCAATGACCTTTCGGGTATGAACCGAACGCTCTAGCCAACTAAGCTATACCGCCATCTCCATCTTACCCGCCGGGATTTCGTTTCCTCACCGGCGACATGATTTATTATATAGCATGCACCCCTATTTGTCAACAACTTTTTTCGGTTTTTTTGATTCTTTTTTCTTCTTCACGAATTGTTCTGATTTTCCGTCGAAACGCCCCATTTTGCATCCATAATTCGTTCATAAAATGCGCGGTCCCATGTATGGGTTTCGGCCAGTTCTTCGGCTGTGCGCAAAAAATATTCATGCGATACATATTCCCCGCGGTCGGGCACCGGGTCATCAAACGTGCAGTCAATGAAGTAGGTCTTCCCCTCCAGCCGCACTGCGTTCCAGCCATGGTTCATGCCTTCGTCTGCCACACAAATCGCATCCAGCCCAGCCGCCTGACACAGCATCACAAACGCTCGTGCATATCCCGCACAGACTGCCTTGCCGTCTACCAGTGCGCCATAGGCCGTAAACGGTGCCGCTGCATGGGCCTCCAATTGCTCGCTCTCGTTCTCTGCGGCATCCATATCGTATGCACAGCTGCGCACCAGCCAGTCATGCAGCGCACGCAGTTTGTCCGCATCATCGGTTAGGCCGCGCGTTGCTTCCTGCGCCACCCTCTCGGCCAGCACTCTGGCCTGCTCCTGCTGCGCTTCGGTGAATGCGTTCAGCTCAATCTCCACGATATCGCCCGTATATACCGTCATCTGCATCGTGCAGGCATACGGCCACATCGCTTCCACCGCGCAAAATACTTCTTCCTCATCCAGTTCGGCTGCCCACAGCCTCACCGTGTCCTCACCCGCCTGCATCGCTGCTACGGCTCTCATCGCTGCGTCAATGGGGCTGCCCGCGGTTTCCAGTTCGGGCAGAAGCGCACACCCACACAGCGCCGCGCACAGCAGCCCAGCCGCCGCACATTTCCACACTTTCATCGCGTTTCCTCCGAAAAAAGCAAGCGGACAGCTTTTCTGCTGCCCGCTCTTTCTCTTTACATCATTTTTACCGTGTAATAAACCGCTGTGACGAACAGATAGCCCGCCGCGACAAAAATCGCATACAGCGCAATGCTGGTGCCCATAGCCGCACCCAGCGCCACCAGAACTGCCATCACAATCGGGGTGATATTCAGCATGGTGTACGCATTCTTGGAAAACGCAAAGCTGAACGTCCGCTTTCCCAGCCCCAGCTTGCCCTTTGCGCTCTTGATCTGCGCGGTCATCGCAAGCTGTACCACTGCCAGCGCCACAAAAACCGCCAGCGCAACCCAAGCCAAATACTGCACATTCGCGCTGATCTGCGCACGGCGGATAATCAGCAGCAGCGCAATCGCTGCACCGCAGTCCACCGAAATCATACAGAATTCCGGCTGATAGGAATGATAAATCAGATAATAAACCGCCATTGCGGGCAGAAGCCCGTAAAACACCTTGAAAATCGGGATACCGTAGTGATGAATCAGTGCGAAAATCACGAGTGCCACAGCGAATACAACCAGCAGATTGCGGCCGGTCACAATGCGGTAGCTCAGGTCGGTTCCCTTCTTCTTCTGATGCATCATCAGGATGATGCTCAGCACCACGCCGACAGCCGCCACGCCCATCAGCACGCGCAGCACGGTCATACCCAGCAGGTAGGTGGTGCCGAAATCGATCAGCCGACGCAGACCCATGAGTACCAGTACGCCCGCCAGACAGATCGAAAATACGGCCAGCACCTTATTGGTGATGTAATCTTCCTTCTTTTGAGGCACGTTTTTTGCCGCCAAAAAAACCAACTCCAGTCTTTATGTTTTGGTTTGACCGCTCTCCCTTACAGATTTCCGGTCTCGTACATGACCGCGGCAAGCGCGGCAAGCGGTGCGGTTTCACACCGCAGAATGCGCGGGCCAAGCGAAACGCTCTGCATGCCGGCTCGAATCGCCGTTTCAGCCTCCTCGGGGGCGAATCCGCCCTCCGGGCCGATCATCAGCGCAACCGTATGCGGATTTGTCCCGCGGAGCACGGTTTTGATGCCGGTTTCCCGTTCATTCTCATATAAGAACAAGGCAGCATCGCACTCAGCCGCCGCCACAGCGGCCTGTGCCTGACTGACCGGCTCCCCCACGGCCGGCACCCGTCCCCGCCCGCACTGCATTGCTGCTTCGCGTGCGATTTTGCGCCATCGTTCACATTTCTTTTGCAGGGTTTTCGCGTCCGGACGCGATACGCTCCGGGCAGCGAGGAAGGGCACAATTTCCGCCGCTCCCAGCTCCACTGCTTTTTGCACAATGAAATCCATCTTATCGCCCTTAGGCAGGCCCATATAGAGCGTCACACGCGCCGCAGGCTCGCCCAGCGAGGCGGTAACCCCCTCTACCCGGCAGACCGCCTCATCCTTCGCGGCCCCCTCCAGCGTGCACAGATAGTCATGTCCCGCGCTGTCACAGATGGTCAGGCTTTCGCCCGGCTTCATACGCAGCACCTTGACCAGATGATGTGCGTCCTCCCCGGTCAGTGTGATCCGCTCGCCGGAGGGCGTTCCATCGATAAAAAATCTGGGCATCGGTTTTCCCACTCATTTCTTCAATATTGGGGCGCACAGCGCCGGAGGCGTCAATCCGTTCCGGCGCTGCACTTACTAACTCATTTTAGCAAACGAATACTCAATTGTCCAGATATTTTTGTTTCCAGCCCGCTTCACGCCGGTTTCCCGGCAGTAAATGCCGACCAGTCGTCGCTTGCGCAGCGTGCCGAAATCGCAAAACCGGCCTGCTCCAGCGCCGCCTCCACCTCGTCCGCACGCTCGTTCAAAATGCCCGAGCAGATCAGCGTGCCGCCCGGCACCAGCTTAGCGAAAAACATCGGCGCCATACCAATGATGACGTCCGCGACAATATTCGCCACAATGATATCGTAGCCGCCCCCGATCTCGTCCGCGAGCGCCGGATTGCGCAGCGCGTCGCCGTGCAACGTGCGGCCAATGGTCACGCCGTTGCGTTCGGCATTCTCCAGCGCACAGGTCAGACAATGCTCGTCGATGTCCACCGCGGTGTCGGCCTTTGCGCCCAGCATCGCGGCCGCAATCGCCAGAATGCCCGAACCGGTGCCCATATCAAGCAGCTTTTCGCCGCCTTTGACCGTTTTTTCGAGCGCCGCCATGCAAAGCTGGGTGGTGTCGTGCGTACCCGTGCCGAAGGACGACGCCGGATCAATCTCCAGAATCGTGCGGCCCTGCGGGTCGTCCACGG
>JBJDZO010000121.1:0-3417 GCA_051868095.1 Butyricicoccus sp.
GAATACATTCTGAAAAATCCGGTGTATATCGGAAAGGTGCGCTGGACACCGACCGGCAAGGTACGCCGCTATCACGAAAGCAAGGATACTATTATCACAGACGGTACACATGCGCCGCTGATCGACGCAGAAACCTTTGCAGCCGTACAGGCCAAGCTGGAGCAGCAGCGCCGCGCCTATGGCCGGTATCACCGCGAAGATGGACAGCCGTTTATGCTCAAAGGGTTGGTCAAATGCAGCTGCTGCGGAAGCACACTGGTCTCCGCCGTATCCGGCAAAAGCTTGCAATGCCACAACTATTCCAAAGGGAAATGTCCGCAGTCCCATTCGATTACCCTTGCCAGTATCACCCCGGCTGTGCTGGAGCAGATCACCGACGATTTCACATCAATGGATTTTTCCATCCTGAGTACGGACGGTGAACGTGTCCGCAATGACGCCGACCGCGCGATTATCGACCGTCAGATCGAACGTGAGCAGCTCAAGCTGCATCGCATCCGCGAAGCGTATGAATCCGGCATTGATACGCTTGCAGAATACCGCGAGAATAAACGACGCATTCAGGAACAGATTGAACGTTTGGAACAGAGCCGCCCCGAGCCGCAAGAGATCATCAGCACCGCCGAGTTCGTCCGGCTGCACACTGCTGATCTTGAGAAGCTCAAACGCTCAGATGTTCCCGAGGAGGAAAAAAATCAGGTCATTCGATCTTTCGTGCAAAAAGTGGTTTTCAACCGGGAAACCAGCACATTTTCCGTACTATATCACGCAGTTTGACAGGGTATCTCCTTTTGGAGTCTGCACCGCCAAGCTGCGTGATTACTAATTTTGCCAGTGTCGGGTCCGGGTTTTTGATCTTCACCGGGTACTGTAACTTTTTTTCATAACCCCACATCAGTTGTCCTCTCCTTCCCACGGCCACGGATCATCAATCCACGTCCATCTTGCCGGATCGTCAGCGCGCATCATGCTCAGCGGACCAAAACTGGACTCATACTCCTTTACAGCCTCGTCATACATGCCGCGCACCTTGTTGTGATAAGCCAGCGCCGAAGCGTCTTTGGGATGGCCGTCCAGAAACAGCGTCGCGTCCAGCAGCGCAAAACTATACCTGCGTACCTTTTGCAGCATTTTTTCCCGGTCATTCATCGCGGCAGCGCCTCCTCTCCCAAAAACGGCTTATCCAATGCCGGAAAGATGGTGCCGCGCCCCAGCGCTACATCAAAGTCATATGGAGTTTCCCAGCTTTGCCGCGGAACAAAGGCCATCGCCAGCGACAACAGACGCGGGTCAATGCTGTCAGTCGGCAGCTGCATGCCGCCTTCCGGCTCTGCGGAAACATTGCCATGGTTCCCATTGTTCATGCCTTTGCCGTTTTCCGGCTGCGTGGGAATATCCTGCACACCGCAGTCCGGCCACGGCAGCGATGGGTCTTCTCCCTCCCGCATGGGGAAAAGCCGTTTTTTCTGCATATCCATAAGCAGAAAGCTCCTCATTTCATTGGATTTAGCGGATTTCCCGCCTGCTTTATCCTATGCTGCCTGTCAGAAATCGGTTCCTGTTCCCCAATTCTGCGAAATTTCCCTCCATCTCTTAAAAAACTTCCGCATCCGTGCTATACTATAAACAGCAACGCAAATTGGAGGTTTTTTATCATGTATGATACAATCCGCAAACAGGCCGCGGACGCTGCGCAAGCGCTTGTCGAAGCCGCTGGACTGCAGCCCGGTGAAATTGTCGTCGTCGGCTGCTCGTCGAGCGAGGTCGGCGGCCATAAAATCGGCACCGATTCCAGCCCCGAAGTGGCACGCGCCATTCTGGAAGGTATTCTGCCTGTCCTTGGCCGCAATGGCCTGTATCTGGCCGCGCAGTGCTGTGAACATCTGGGCCGTGCGCTGATCGTCGAGTATGACGCCGCAGTGCGCTATGGACTTGCGCCCGTAAACGTTGTCCCGCAGCCCAAGGCCGGCGGTTCGTTCGCTACGGCTGCTTATGCCGCGTTCCATCATCCGGTTGCGGTCGAATCGCTGCGCGCACAGGCCGCTGCCGGTCTGGATATCGGCGGCACGCTGATCGGCATGCATCTGCGCCCGGTTGCGGTTCCGCTGCGCCTGCCCATGCGTCAGCTGGGTGATGCCATCCTTCTCGCTGCGCGCACCCGTCCGAAGTTTGTCGGCGGCAGCCGCGCCGTCTATGACAGCACCCTGCTGTAATTTTTCCCAAAGGAGCACTTTCATGACCATCAAAGCCGTTTTATTCGACCTTGACGACACTCTTTACGGCGATTTCGACGTGTGTGACCGACTCGGGCTGGAAGCTGCCGGACGCTATGCTGAACAGGCCATCGGCATTCCGGCAGCCAAGGCAGCCGAAGCCATGCACGGCGGCCGTCTGCAACTGCGCGAAACCTTGCTTGACGAGCCGGAAAGCCATGACCGCGTGCTGTTTGCCAAGCTGGGTCTGGAAGCCCTCGGCATCAACCCCATCGCGCACGCCGAAGCCATGCACGAAGCTTACTGGAAAGCCGTCCTCGACCATATGGAAATCCGTCCGGGCGTAACCGAGCTTCTGACCCGGTTAAAAGACGCTGGTATTCCGGTCGGTATCTGCACCAATATGAACGCCGACATCCAGATGCGCAAGCTGTGCCGTTTGGGGCTCGCGGACATCTGCGGCCAGCTCATCACCAGTGAGGAAGCCGGGCGTGACAAGCCCCATCCGGAGATTTTCCAGCTGGCGCTGCGCCGTCTGGGGACACCTGCCGAACAAACCCTTATGGTGGGCGACAGCCTGAACCACGACGTGCGCGGCGCACTTGCCGCCGGGCTGCCCGCACTTTGGCTCAACTGGAAGCATAAGCCTCTGCCCACTGGCGAGGCGTCCTTCCTGACCGCGTCCGATTTCCCCGATGCGGCGGCGCAGATCACCCATCTATGCAGCCTTTCAATCTAACATTACAACTATTCAAGGAGTGATTTCCATGCATTATCAGATGACCCCTCGCGGCGTGTGCTCGCGCCGGATTTCGTTTGATCTGGACGGCAACGTCCTGCACAACGTTCATTTTCAGGGCGGCTGCCCGGGCAACCTCGAAGCCATCAGCCGCGCAGTCGAAGGTATGACCGTTGAGCAGGTCGAGCGCCTGTTCCGCGGCATCGACTGCGGCGGCAAGGGCACCTCGTGCTCGGACCAGCTTGCATCGCTCGTCCGCCGCGCTTATGATGAGCAGACCGCCGAATAACAACTCTCCCCTGTTTTTCGTTTTTTTGATTGACTTCTCTTTTATTTTCCGTTACGCTTTTGGGTAAGAAATACCGCTCTGCGCGGCAGAGCAGTCAGGAGGCATGATACTTGAAGAATATTCTGTTTTTCGGAGACTCCAACACTTGGGGCTTTGACCCGCGCACAGGCAGCCGT
>JBJDZO010000122.1:0-3400 GCA_051868095.1 Butyricicoccus sp.
GCTCGAGGCAGACATTCAGCGAAGCGGCATGGTGCAGCAGCTGCTCGGACAGGGTGTCGCCGTCCGGAATGCGCTCGATGGACGGCGCGGCAAGGTGCGGCACCTCAGCGGTTGCGTGCTTGGCGCAGCCGTTGGTGTTCAGGAAGTCACGGGATACGTCTACGATGGTCTTGCCGTTCCAGGTCATGCGCAGACGGTTGGTGTCGGTGACCACCGCAACCTTAACCGCCTCAAGGTTCTCCCTCGAAGCTTCCTCAATAAACTTGTCCGCGTCCTTTTCGCGTACCACGACCGCCATGCGCTCCTGCGATTCGGAGATGGCCAGTTCGGTGCCGTCCAGACCATCGTACTTCTTCGGAACCATGTTCAGATCGATGTCCAGACCGTCGGCCAGCTCACCGATAGCAACCGAAACACCGCCCGCGCCGAAGTCGTTGCAGCGGCGGATCATGCGGGTGACCTCCGCGTTGCGGAACAGACGCTGAATCTTGCGCTCCTCGGGCGGGTTGCCCTTCTGAACTTCTGCGCCGCAGGTCTCGAGCGACTCCTCGGTGTGCTTCTTGGACGAACCGGTAGCGCCGCCGCAGCCATCGCGGCCGGTCTTGCCGCCGAGCAGGATGACGATATCGCCCGCCTCGGGAACTTCACGGATGACGTTCTCGACCGGAGCCGCACCGACCACCGCGCCGATCTCCAGACGCTTGGCGATATAACCCGGGTGATAGATCTCCTGTACCAGACCGGTTGCCAGACCGATTTGGTTGCCGTAGGACGAATAACCGGCCGCTGCGGTGGTGCACAGCTTGCGCTGGGGCAGCTTGTGCGGTAGCGTCTCAGAAAGCGGAACGGTCGGGTCGCCCGCACCAGTCACGCGCATCGCCTGATATACATAGGAACGGCCGGAGAGCGGATCGCGGATGGCGCCGCCGAGGCAGGTCGCCGCACCGCCGAACGGCTCGATTTCGGTCGGATGGTTGTGGGTCTCGTTCTTGAACATGAGCAGCCAGTCCTCGAAATGGCAGCCGCCGTCCTTGTCGTCCACCTTGACCTTGATCTTGATCGAGCAGGCGTTGATCTCCTCGGATTCGTCAAGATTCTGCAAATAACCGCGCTTTTTGAGCACCTTTGCGGCTGCGGTGGCGATGTCCATGAGGGTAACCGGGCGCTTGGACGCCTTTTCCTCGCCGTAGACCTCCACGCGGGCCGCCAGATAGCGGTCGAATGCGTCCTGAACCATCGGGTCGTCGATCTGCGTGCCGTCGATTTCGGTCAGGAAGGTGGTGTGGCGGCAATGGTCCGACCAGTAGGTGTCGATCATGCGCACTTCGGTGATGGTCGGGTCGCGGTGCTCCTCACCGGCGAAGTAGTTCTGAAGGAACTTCAGGTCGTCGAGGTCCATCGCAAGACCCAGATTCTTCAGCATTTCAGCGAGCGCGGCCTCGTCCATCGCGGTGAAGCCCTCGACCGTATCAACTTCGGTCGGGATTTCGTAAACCGCCTTGAGGGTTGCGGGCTTCTGCATGGAAGCTTCACGCGCCTCAACGGGGTTGATGAGATAATTCTTGACCTTGTCCAGCTCGTCCGCGGTCAGCGTACCCTCAAACACGTAAACCTTTGCGGCTGCAACCGCCGGACGGTCACCACCGGTCAGCAGCTGGATGCACTGGGCGCAGGAGTCGGCGCGCTGGTCAAACTGGCCGGGCAGCGGCTCAACGACCAGCACGGTGTGTGCACCCTCGGGCAGGGGAAAGGTTTCATCGTAGCAGACGTCGGCCATCGGCTCGGAGAAAACGATCTGCTTGGCTTTTTCGTACGCTTCCGGGGCCAGCCCCTCGGCGTCATAACGGCACAGATAGCGCACGCCGGTCAGCGTTTTGATTTCAAGCTGCTCGGACAGGCTCTTGAGAAGGCCGCGGGCTTCTACGTCGAAGCCGGGGCGCTTTTCGGAAAAACAACGATAAACTGCCATGTTGGACTCCTTATGTATTTCGGATTTGGCCAAAGAAATGGCGGAGAAAGCAGGGGAGAAATCCGCTGTTTTTCCGCTGTGGCCGATCATATTCTACCACTATTATGATACCGTATTTTTATAGAAGTTATCAAGCGATAAACTGCCGAAACCGCATTGAAATTCCTCGCGGATAGTGTATAATTTAATCAAAGGGGGCAGCCGCAGCCGGTTGCCCCCATATATAGAAAAGCGGCGCGGACAGGAGACGGCCGCCGCTCCGTCGCCGCTGTGCTTCATCCTATGCGGCACAGCGCACGGTTGTGAAAAAACGAGGAGGATTCTATCACATGACCATCAAGCTTTCCCCGTCGATCCTTTCGGCGGATTTTGCAAATCTCGCACGCGACATCAAAATCGCAGTGGACGCGGGCGCGAAGTACGTACACGTGGACGTTATGGACGGCCACTTTGTGCCGAATATCACCATCGGCGCACCGGTTGTCAAGGCGCTGCGCAAAGCGACCGACGCCGTGCTCGACGTACATCTGATGATTTCCGACCCGGACAAGTATCTAGACGATTTCATCAAGGCCGGCTCGGACATCATCACCGTACATTATGAGTCGAACGGCGACACGCTCGAGCAGCTCAAGAAGATCAAGGCGGCTGGCATCAAGGCGTCCTGCACCATCAAGCCGGGCACCCCGGCGGACGTGCTGCTGCCGCTGCTGCCGTACTGCGATATGGTGCTCATCATGACCGTAGAGCCGGGCTTCGGCGGTCAGGGCTTCATTCCGGAGTGCATGGACAAGATCAAGTTTGTCCGTCAGGCCATTCAGGAAGGCGGCTACGCCTGCGAACTGGAGATCGACGGCGGCGCCAAGCTGACCAACACCGCGGACATCGTTGCGGCAGGCGCAGACGTGATTGTTGCCGGTTCGGCGGTCTTTGGCGGCGACATTGCAGCCAACGTCAAGGGCTTCCATGAGGTATTTGCAGAGGGCGCAGCCAAGGCGCAGTGGACCAAGTAACCAAAACGGGTATATAAAACAGAACGCAGTGAGCAAAAGCTCACTGCGTTTTCTTTGCAATCGCTTTCCCATAGGAGCGGGGAACACTCCGCCTCTTACAGATTGGGCAGCTTAGGCTTTGAGCCGGAGGGCTGGGTTTTGGAGCGGGGACGGGTCACGGGGGCATCTTCCAAAGCGACATTTTGAACCGTATTTCGGGTTGGCTTCTGGAGATTGGCTTTGGTCTTTTGCTGGAGCTCCTTCGCCTTCTGGATATTGGCTTGGGTTTGTTGCTGGAGCTCCTTCGCCTTATCCAGCATGGCGCCGGCAATGTGGCGGCCGCCCCGTTCTTGGAGGAAGTACGCCAGCTTTTTCGGATTCAAGTCGGCGGTGGCCTTCTGGAACAGGGGGTCCTTCTCAACGCTCTTTACAAAGCGCG
>JBJDZO010000123.1:0-3393 GCA_051868095.1 Butyricicoccus sp.
AGCGCCTTCTCGCCGGTGGCCGGGTTGCGGGTGAAGGCAACGCCGGTGCCCGAAGTCTCGCCCATGTTGCCGAATACCATCGACTGGACGTTGACCGCGGTGCCCCACGAATGCGGGATATCGTTCATGCGGCGGTAGGTGTTGGCACGCGGGTTGTCCCACGAACGGAATACCGCGCGGACAGCCTCCATGAGCTGCACCTTGGGGTCCTGCGGGAAATCCTTGCCGAGCGACTTCTTGTAGTGATCCTTGAAGAGCACAATCAGTTCGCTCATATCGTCAGCATCCAACTCGTTGTCGAGCTTGACGCCCTTCTTGTCCTTGACCTGGTCAATAAACTGCTCAAAGGAAGACTTGGGCAGCTCCATGACAACATCGGAGAACATCTGGATAAAACGGCGATAGCTGTCGCGTGCAAAACGCGGGTTATTGGTCAGCTTCGAGACGGCCTCGCAGATCTCGTCGTTCATACCGAGGTTCAGAATGGTGTCCATCATGCCGGGCATGGAAGCGCGTGCGCCCGAGCGCACGGAAACCAGCAGCGGACGCTCCGGGTCGCCCAAGGTTTTGCCAGTCATTTTCTCCAGCTTATCCAGATATTCCATGATCTGCTCCTGAATGTCGGGGTAGATCGTCTTGCCGTCCTGATAGTAACGGGTGCAGGCCTCGGTGGTGATGGTGAAGCCCTGCGGAACGGGCATGCCGAGATTGGTCATTTCGGCCAAATTCGCGCCCTTGCCGCCGAGCAGCTCACGCATTTTGCCATTGCCTTCCGAGAACAGATAAACAAACTTCTTCATTGCTGGGGGTCCTCCGTTTCGTGGTTATTCGCGTTTCGTCTAAATCTACAATTTCTTTGTCCTTGTTTATTATAACATATACACAAATGAAATACTATTATGGCAATTTCACTTATTTTCCATTCGACCTTTGTGCACTTTGACGAAGTTTTCGAGAATTCTTTCCATTTCCCGCGAAACCTGTGCCTTTTTTCGGGAAATGATGTTCGGTCATTTTTCCGGTTTTCCATAACAAATTTTATGAATTCCGCGCAGAGCTGCGGCGCCTGTCCACGGATGCGGCCGCAGACAAACGACAAATCCCCTGTATCTATATTCCCGGACGGACGCAAAACCGCACAGGTTTTCCTTACAAAATTTCTAGCTTTTTCTTGTTTACTTTTTTCATTGTTATATCTGGAATTTCTGGTATACTGATCACATCAAACTGTTTCAGCTTTATTTCAGGAAAACAGTTTGATCTTCGATTTCCGGAAAACGAAGCTGTTCCGTCCGCCGACCAATCTGGTATGTAAAAAGAAAGGATAAAATTTATGAAAAAAATCATATCCATGATTCTTTGCTGTACCTTGTTTTGCTGCTTTACTGCACCATGTTCGGCATTCTCAGAAGATTCGAACGCCCAATCCGGAACGGATGAGCCAATAAACAGGCCGCCTCTTTCAACACCAGAGTCTTATGTAAGTTCCGATGGACAATATTACTATGACGCCGTGCACGATGCATATTATAGCAACATCGTCCGAGTCATTGATGGCATTGTGACCGATATTTCTCCCTCGGAATATGCCGCAGAAGTGGCTGCCGCTGCTGAAAATGCCTATTTATCGGCATCTTCAGTTCTGAATGCGGATATACCTTCTATTGAACCTCTGGCCAATACTTATTTCTATAAGTTTAACAAAAAAATGTGTCTCGACCTTGGATTGATACTTCCTATACTTATGTCATCTCCGGATTGGTTGGTCAGGGAACAACTGCTACTGCGGAATTCTCTAAAAGCATTTCTACGGAATTCTCTATCGGTCTCAACGCTGCAAAATCGTCCCCAATCGCCAGTGTAATTCCAGAGCTGGGGATTAATGCCGCATGGACAGCCAACAGCCAAGTTTCCCTTTCTTACAGCGGCACCCCAACCATGGCATATGGACGTATGTGTTACCAGCCAATTCGATATACCATTACAGGTGATATTGAAAAGTGGAATCTGTATAATAACAATCGTCCCCCGGTATTTGTTGAGGTAGAAAACGCAAATGTTGAAGTATATTGCCCTGCTACTGTTAATGTTGGCAGCCAAACTTTTGCTGATGGATACTATTTTCTTGTCCAGCGTTCTACCCCATTTTATGAGTCTGATTTGAACTAATCTTGAATGAATGAAAAATGAAAGCCCTCCCACGCTCCTTCTTTGGAACGCGGGAGGGCTTTCATTTATTTGGTTTTCTCAGCCTGTTTCAGCGTCAGCTTATCGTCCTGTACATCCAAAACCACATCCTGACCGCGGGCAATCGTGCCCTTGAGGAACTCCTCGGCCACAAGGTCTTCAACCTGCGATTGGATCGCGCGGCGTAGCGGGCGTGCGCCGTAAATCGGGTCAAAGCCCGCCTTCGCCAGATGCTTCCTCGCCGCATCCGTCCAGCTCATGGTGATTTCCATATCGGTCATGCGCGCGGCAACTGCCTGCAGCATGCCGTCGGCAATCTTCTCGATTTCTTCCTCGCTCAGACGGTTGAATACGATGATATCATCGATACGGTTGAGCAGCTCAGGACGGAAGGCCTGCTTGAGGTCGGTGAGAACTTCTTCCTTGATCTTCTCAAAGGTCTGTTCTCCGTCCTTCTCGTCGCCGCCGAAGCCGAGCGACTTGCGTGCCTTGCCGGTGATCTTGTGTGCGCCGATATTCGACGTCATGATGATGACCGTGTTCTTGAAATCGACCTTGCGGCCCTGTCCATCGGTTAGAATACCGTCCTCAAGGATCTGAAGCAGAATGTTAAAGACATCCGGATGCGCCTTTTCGATTTCGTCGAACAGAATCACCGAATACGGCTTCCGGCGCACCTTTTCGGTGAGCTGGCCACCCTCATCGTAGCCGACATAGCCCGGAGGCGAACCAATCATACGGGATACGCTGTGTTTCTCCATGTATTCGGACATATCAATGCGAACCATGGCGTTTTCGTCGCCGAACAGGGCTTCGGCCAGCGTCTTGCACAGCTCGGTCTTGCCGACGCCCGTAGGACCGAGGAAAATGAACGAACCAATCGGACGCTTGGGGTCTCTCAGGCCGACACGGCCACGGCGGATGGCCTTGGCCACCGCGGTAACGGCCTCATCCTGTCCGATGACGCGCGCATGCAGGGTATCTTCGAGATGCAGCAGGCGTTCGCCTTCGTCCTCGGTGATGCGTGCCGCCGGGATGCCCGTCCAGCCCGCGATGACTTCGGCAATATCCTCTTCGGTCACTTCGCCGTGCGTCTTGGTCTGCTCATCCTCCCAGTTCTTGCGCTTGTCTTCGATTTCCTTTTTCTTGGCGTTCTCCTCGTCACGCAGCTTGGCCGCCTTTTCGTAATCCTGCGCCTTGACTGCT
>JBJDZO010000124.1:0-3392 GCA_051868095.1 Butyricicoccus sp.
GTTGATCGTGTGGCTGCACGCCATTTTGCCGCAAAACTTCTCTGAAATCCAAAATTAAGCATTTATTCACTGAAATCATCTCCTATATATAGAATAATTAAATTGAATATAAATTTCAATCTTTTTAATTTATTATAAGTTCCATCCATTGTTGATAAAGTGCCTATTTATCAAATATTTTTATTGTTTTAAAATTATTATCGCAGTAACACTGCAGCACTTTTAAAACATCAGGAGGGACTCCGCATGGAACTCAAGCTCATCACAACCGACGATTCCACCCAAAACCCGACGGCGCAGCCGCACAGTCTCGAAATTTCTTCGAGCGTCGAGCGCAAGCTTCGCAAGTCGAAAAAATTGCTGCATCGCTCGCAGCGAAAGCTCGAAAAAAATAAGCGTGAAGTCAATCGTCTGCGCCGCGAAGTCTCATCGTTGAAAGACGAACTCGCGCACGCAAAGGCGGCACACGAGGCATGCGCCGCGAAAGCCAAGGACCTCGACCGCCAGATCACCGAGACCATGCGCGGCAAGGATGGTTTTATTTCTCTTGAATATCTTGGATCTAAAAAGGAGGAAAAATAATGTTTCACAACGAAAATGGCGCACTTTATTTGTGCGATCGTCTCATTCTGAATGCTGAAGTAACTGACGTGAAGGTGCTGTGCAAGCTCGGCGAAGAGGGCTATTTGATGCGCCCGATGTTCTCGCAGGACGGCACCTCCTTTACCTTGCCGTTTATCGAGTCAAACGCACCAGGCCCGATTCGACTGAACTCCATGGATCCGCGCCTCGTCTGTGTTGATCAGAAGGGCAAGCCCACCGACACCCAGTTCAGCGCATTCCTGCAAAACGCAGTCTCTGAGCGGCTACGCACCGGGCAGGTCGGCGTTGCTTTCTCCCGTCACGGTTGGGAAGTACTTCCCTCCGGCGCACATGTTTACATCGCTGGCGATCGGATTCTTGGTGAAATCGGTGACGCAGATTACCACATTTCCCCATCCATCTCACAAGTGACACTCCCGGACCTCCCGGACGAATCTGACCGTTTTATTGTAGGTAAGCATCTGAAAAAAATAGCAAAAGATCCCCCCGTGCTGATTCTCATATCCGCACATTTGTTTCGTTCTCTGCTGCAGACGCCCTTCGAAGAAGTCGGCTATCCCCTGCACCATGTCCTCTATGTAGATGGCGTATATGGCTCGGGAAAGACGACGGCATCGACCAACTTTTGCATGGTGTTTTCCTCCAGCGAAAGCGCGGAACCGGCAAACATTACCCGAGTCATGACCAGTCACGCCGCCGTGCGCGAGTTCCTGTCGGACAAGCGTGATGTAGCCGTGCTGGCCGATGATGTTTGCACCAGCTCCGATCCCGAAACCCAGCGCAAATGCAAGGGCATTGCGGCTTATGTCGTGCGTTTCGCCGCAGATCGCGTTCCCGAGCGGATCAAAGTCAACGGCGCTCTCCGCGAGTTCCGATGCCGCGCAGGCGTGATCATCACGGGCGAATTTCCGCTGGAGCAGGCCAGCGACCTGAGCCGCTGCGCTGCCGTGTGGGTCGACCATCAAATGCGCGGCGGAGAACCCGATGACCGTTTGGTAGCTGCCGCGGCAGCATCCCGATTTCTCGAATATTTTGCTCGAAATTATGATCGTTTGTGCGCCGAAATACAGACAGCGCTGCAAGCACTCGATCCATCGACGTGTACGAACTGTAGCCCGCGGCAACAGGCCATTCTTCTCGAACTTTCCTGCGCTTTCCAATTGTATCTTGATTTTGCACTGGAGATTGGGGTATTAAATCCTACCGAACGTGAGCAGTGGCAATGCGCACTAGATCGTGCCTTATCCGCCTCGCTATCCCGCTCCAATCAGCTGATCGAGCAGTTCAAGCGTCGGAATGTTACAAATCTCGCGGAAACGCTTTTGATCGCAATCGCGGGGGAGAGTTTGCGCATTGCCAAAAATCAGGCAAAATTCGAGTCCTCGCCCGAGTCTTATGCCGGATTTCGTCGTGACAACACCATCTTCGTCCCGCTCGATGCCTTAGCCGACCTTTTGACCTCCACCACCGGGCGAGTATGGACCAAAAATCAAGTGGGTCAACGTCTGCGCGAGTGCGGGCTGATCGAGGTCGGCAAGGAAAACCGCTCGGCGAAGCACAAACTGCCCGGGTTGGGCCGATTTGTTGCAATCGACATCCGTACCCTGAAAAAGCAGGCAAACCCCACTTCGAACTCATAAAGGAGGATTTTCCATGACCACTGCTACTTACAATGCTGCCCAGATCGCTGAACTCCTCGGAATCAGCGTCGCCGGAGCCTACCAGCTTCTGCACCGCGAGGACTTCCCGACCCTGCGGATCGGACGCCGTCTGCTCGTGACCAAAGAAAATCTCGAGCGCTGGATTGAGATTCAGAGCACACCGGCAGCGTCAGCCTGACAAACCATGGGCGGTCTGCTTTCGAGCGGGCCGCCTGCATTTTACTTAAAAAGGAGATAGAAACCATGGCAAACAAGAAAAACACCCGCCGCGAGGCTGGCAGCGGCAGCATTCGCCAGCGCAAGGATGGTACTTGGGAAGGCCGCTATACCAACGGCTTCGATCGCAAAACCGGCAAGCCCATCCGTCGTTCAATCTATGGGAAAACACAGCGTGAAGTGGCAACACGACTGCGCGAAATTACCCATCAAATCGATATCGGCACTTATGTTGCACCCTGCGAGATTCTATTCGGGGACTGGCTTGACACCTGGCTGTCCGAGTATCTGACCGGCCGTTCCCCGCTGACCATCGCCGCTTACGACAGCAATTGCCGCAACTATATCCGTCCGGTGCTTGGAAAGGTTCGGCTTGACGCAATCAATCCTGTCATGCTGCAAAAGTTCATCAACGGTCTTTCCCATGAGGGACTTTCGCCCAAGACCATCAAAAATATTCACGGCGTCGTACATCGCGCCTTGGAGCAGGCGGTTCGCATCGGCTATCTACGCACCAATCCCGCGAACGTCTGCAACCTTCCCAAAGCCGTCAAGCCTGCTATTCAGCCTCTGACAAGCCAGCAGATCAAGGCTCTCATGGAGGAACTGGAAGCCTCTCACCATCCCTTTGCTAACCTGTATTTGTTGACGCTTTTCACTGGTATGCGGCAGGGTGAAGTGCTTGGACTGAGCTGGGACGACATCGATTTCTCCCGCGGTACTATCACCATCCGCCGACAACTGCGCAAGCTGAAGGGCCGGGACAATGGCTACGAGTTTGCCGCGCCCAAGGATGGCGAGGTGCGCCTGATTCAGCCCGCGCCTTTCGTGATGGAGCTGCTCGAACAGCAACGACGCTTGCAGGGGCATATGGCCGAAATCGCGGACTGTGCCTGGGACAATGCCGATCAT
>JBJDZO010000125.1:0-3370 GCA_051868095.1 Butyricicoccus sp.
AGCCGTATCGGTGTCCAGCCCGGCGGTAAATACCGACGGCACGCTGTTCGTCCCCGCACAGGCGGTGGCGCAGGCGTTTGGCTGGGGCTATGCGGAAAATGATTCCTATGCGGTCGTAAGCACCAAAAAGGAAGTCGAGACCAAGAAGCTGGAACAGTTCAGCGAAAAGGCCGAAGAGCTGCTGGGCATTCCGCGCATGGAGCTGCTGGCCAGCTCACTGATCTTCCGCGCGGATTCCGACTGCGTGGTGAAAAACGGCGAACAGACCGACTTAGTCGATGACGAGGGCCGGTACTATGCGCCTATGGTGGCGAATAACAAATTCTGTCTGCCTGCCAAGGCGACTGCGATTGCGCTGGGCGGCAAGGCCGAGGACATGGACGGCGGCAGCGTGCAGCTCACCATCGGAAACGACACCATCGAGCTGACCGCCGAGAGCACGGCCAAACTGAACGACAAGAATTACAAATCCGAGGAAGGCGACGTGCTGATTCAGGACGATATTACATATATTTCGTCCAGTTTGCTGTGTGAGATGCTGGAGTATTTGGACGCGGGCGAGGGCAATGTGTGCATGATCGGTTCGCTGAGCTTTGCAAACGCGGACAGCCAGATTTCCTACATGACCGCGATGGGCGAGACCCTGCCGGATCGCCGCCCGGATATCCCGAAGGCCGATCATTATGTCGCGCTGACGTTTGACGATGGTCCGACCGGTGGTTCGTCCGGCCTGACCGCGCGCCTGCTCGATGGCCTCAAGGAGCGCGGCGCACATGCAACCTTCTTTATGTGCGGCTACCGCATCAAGGATTTCCACACCCATATGGAGCGCTATTTGGCTGAGGGCCATGAGCTGGGCAACCATACGATGGATCATCCGGGTCTGCTGACCAAGACCGATTACGCGACAATCATCGAGCAGGTTTCGTCCAACAACGAGCTGATCCAGTCCTACTGCGGCGAAGAAGCCAGCGTGTTCCGTCCGGTGGGCGGCGCGGTCAATGATGATGTCAAGAACGCGGCCAAGGAACTCGGCCTGCCGATCATCAACTGGAGCGTCGATACGCTGGACTGGAAATATCGTGACGCGGCGCGCATTAAAAGCGTCATTGTGGAAGAAGCCAAGGACGGCGACATTGTGCTGATGCACGATCTGCGTGACTGCACGCTGGAAGGTGTGCTTGGCGCAATCGACGCGCTGAAGGACGAGGGCTATGCATTCGTCACCGTGCAGGAGCTGGCGCGCATCAAGGGCGTCAATCTGGAGCCGGGTGAGGTGTATACCGACCTGAGCGACAAAACCGTTGAAAAAATTAAAAACGGTACATATAAAGCGGCCTATTAAAAAAGAACCGTCTGATTTTCCGGAGTCAGACGGTTCTTTTTTTGCTACATCAGATAGGTACGGAACGCCTTGGGGCTTAACCCGACCTTGGCGGTAAACGCCGAGGAAAAGGTGGAGGCGCTCTGATAGCCAACCTGCTGGGCGATGACCTTCACCGGCAAGTCGGTGGTTTTGAGCATGTGCTTGGCCTTGTTGATGCGCGCAAGCAGTAAGTATTCGTAGGGCGAATAACCATAGGATTTTTTGAAGATGCGTGAAAAATGGTAGTGGCTCATGTTGACCGCGCCCGCGATATCCAGAAGCGTGATCGGCTGGTCGAGATTGTGCTCGATGAACTGCAAAGCGTCTTCGAGTACGCTGGCAGCCGGCTCATTTTCCGCGGACACCCTGCCGTCCAGCAGGCGCATGAGCAGGGTATACAGCCGCTGGGATTTCTGAGCCTCACTCATAAACTGTCCGGTCTGGTAGCTGCACATAAACTGCGACAGCATCTCGCGGATCTCCTCCGCGCCGGGATGGGAAAAGATGAATCCGCCATGAAGATTGATAATATGGCGGAAAAATTTTTCGGTATTGCCGCCGTCCAGATGCAGCCACAGAAATTCGGTATTGCCGATCGTGTGGTATTCGTGCGGCTGGTGGCAGTTCATAAAGCCGACCTTACCCTTTTCCGCAACCATGGTGCGCCCTTCGCAGGTCGCGGACAGCCGCCCGTTGAGAATGTAGAACACCATATAGTTGTGATAATCCTCGCGTTCAATGCGGTAGTCATATTCGGTGAAAAAGCGGCCGCAGGAGGTGACATAGTACAGCATTTCCTTAGCCAGCTCAGACGGCGTATCAACATACATCTCCGAACCCGAACAGATTCCGGGATCTTCACAGAACATGGTATCCCCCTCCTGTCTGTTTTGAAAAATTGACTGGACTTTCCTTTTTCCATTATAACATAGAGACAGGAAATTTGCAAAAAAAGAGGGACATCCCTTGCGGATATCCCTCTTTGATTTTTATGCGCCCAGACCGAGCGGGGAGAAGAGCGCATACATACCGGCGAGCACCGCAAAGGTCAGAATAACGACCGGCCAGCGGTATTTCCACGGAGTCATGTCGACGACCTCAAGATCCTTGAGGACATACGGAGTCGAACGGGGCTTGAGCTTTGCGCAGGCCCACAGCAGGATCAGGTCAATGATGAACGATGCGGTTTCAAAATACAGGAAGTGGAACGGCAGCAGGTTCATCATCAGGCCATAGCAGGCGATGTGCACAACAACCGTCAGCTTCGGAGCAAAGCTCGGAATGTTGCGGTTGAGCATACCCATCATGGCAATCGCCAGAACCGGTACGCCGTAGTAACCCCACATCTGATTGAGGAAGGTGGAGATGCCGGCGGGCAGGTAGACGAGGAACGGTGCGATGAGGATGGATGCCAGACACAGGATGAGGCCGAAGCGCTTGGCAATTTTGATGTCATCCTCAGCCGAACGCTTCTTCTTGGAGATCGCCGGCAGAACGTCGAGTGTAAACAGGGTCATCGAGCTGTTCAGCACCGAGTTGAAGGACGACAGGATCGCGCCGAACATAACGGCTGCGAAGAAACCGAGCAGCGGAGCGGGCAGGATGTCACGCACCAGCGTCGGATAAGCCATATCGAAATCGGTCAGAACGCCGCCGTCACGGATGAACTGGATGATACCGGGTGCAACGAGGAAAATCGGGCAGAAAACCAGCACAAAACCGGACAGCAGGGCACCTTTCTGAGCTTCTTTGAGGTTCTTTGCGCCGAGTACGCGCTGCATAATGGACTGGTTGGTGCAGTAGTAGGAAACGTGGTTGATACCGCAGCCAATGACGATCATCGGCCAGGGAATATACGGAGGCTGTGCGTTCGCGGGCTGGATGGCGTTCAGATGCTCGGGCGAAGCGGTGGCAAAGATACGGATGCCTTCCACGATGTTGCCATGACCGAGAATGGTAAATGCCAGAATCGGGATCAGGATAACCGCGCCGATGATAAAGATA